>NZ_JCBANH010000011.1:0-101944 GCF_059760925.1 Achromobacter sp. 1011791174 | reverse complement strand
AAAAGCAGAAAGACGATTCGAGGCAGGAGTCTGCCTCAAAACCCGCGCCCGGAGCAGCGGTCGGGGTTTCTCACCAGCCTGCTAGCAACAATCCGGAAGCCGTCGTGCCCGCAAAAATGGACACAAAAATGGACATAAACGTCGTGGCTTAAGGTGGATTTCCGTGGAGCCCACTGGAACATCGAGGTGTCGAAAACTCAACCAGAATCAACGACGTACGATGCTTCTTGGACATTCTCAGAATTCCCTGGAACGATGCAGTGGAGGTGAAGGGAACAGCACCCGGTCGCTAACAGGCCGTTGAAATACCTATCGACGCCTCACCTGCAAAGCAGGAAGATGAGGCCATCGATCGACGAACGGTGAGGCGACGATGCGAGGAGCGGACAGCTACAACGAGGCTCTGTTCAGCACGATACGGCTGGAGGACTTCGTGCCGGCCGAGCATCCGTTGCGGCCGATTCGCGTCTGGGTCAACGACGCGCTGGGCAAGATGGGCGATACGTTCGCGGCCATGTACGCAGCCGACGTCAAGGGCGGTCGCCCGAGCATCGCGCCCGAGAAGCTCATCCGCGCGATGCTGCTGCAGGTGCTCTACAGCGTGCGCAGCGAACGCCAGCTCGTCGAGCAGATTCGCTACAACCTGCTGTTCCGCTGGTTCGTCGGGCTGTCCATCGACGACGAGGTGTGGAACCACTCGGTGTTCAGCAAGAACCGCGACCGGCTGATCGAGCACGATGTGGTGACCGAGCTTTTCAACGCCACGGTGGAGATGGCGCACCAGCGCGGGCTGCTGTCGGGCGAACACTTCAGCGTGGACGGGACCTTGATCCAGGCCTGGGCCAGCCACAAGAGCATGCGGCGCAAGGACGGTTCGGACGACGGGCGCCCACCCGAGGACTGGAAAGGCCAGCCCCGCAGCAACGACACGCACGAATCGACGTCGGATCCCGACGCGCGGCTGTACCACAAGAGCAACGCCGCACCTGCGCTGCCGAGCTACCTGGGGCATGTGCTGACCGACAACCGCCATGGCCTGGTGGTCAACGTGCAGGCCAGCACCGCGGACGGCACGGCCGAGCGCGAGGTCGCCGCGCAGATGCTGGGCGACGTTGCAAGACCGGGCAAGCGCGTGACGGTGGGTGCCGACAAGGCATATGACACCAAGGGGTTCGTCAAGGTGTGCCGGGAGATCGGAGTGACGCCGCACGTTGCGCAGAACACGAGCCGCAATGGCGGCAGCGCCATTGACGGGCGCACCACGAGACATTCTGGCTACGCTGTCAGCCAGCGCAAGAGGAAGCGCATCGAGCAGTGCTTCGGGTGGGGCAAGCTCATCGGGCCGATCCGTCAGGTGATGGTGCAAGGACTGGACAAGGTGGACCAGCTTCTGACCCTGACGATGACAGCCTACAACCTCACACGACTGCGCAACCTGGCGCAGCCATGCCCGGGGTGCGTCCAATGAGCTGCGAAGAGGTCGAAATGCCCTCTTGCGGATGCATGAATGCCGGTGAAACACACGCGCCGCGGCCTTCCGGGTGGAACCCGAGGACTGTATGAACTTGCCAGAACATCCAGCGATGGCGGAACGCGCGTTCATTCAGGGTTCTTCAACGGCCTGCTAACTCATTTATTACGAACGTTTTTTCCGATCCAGGCGTCACGGAATGGACTCGATTGTGGACTCAAGTCTTCGGCCTGGTCAACGCAGGCCGTTGCGGGTGATCCAAAGCGAGCCAAGCACATCCATCAACAGCCAGAGCATCGGATTTCATTCCGAAGTCTATCTGTCCACCGGCACATAACGCCACAGGCCGCAACGGACAGGCGAGCTGCGTCCTCAAAGGACCGGCTCATCATCGACCGGCGCGGCCCCGTCTTTCACCCGCTCGATGAACCGCCTCATGGGCTCCGAGGGTTCGCCCCGGCGGCGCAGCAGGTAGGTGGAGAGCATCGGTGGGATGCCGGCCAGGGGACGAATGGAGATGTCCGGGCGCTGTAGCGTCTGCACCTGCGAGGCGATGGCGAAGCCGATGCCGTAGCCGGCGCCGACCAGGGTCAGCATCACGCCCAGGCTGGTCACTTCGTCCACCAGCTTGAGCGGCATGTTCGTGTCCTGCAGCACCGCCTGAATCTGGTGGCGGCAACCGGAGCCCGCCTCGGGGTGGCACAGAACCAGCGGAAACTTCAAGGCTTCGGGCAGCGGCACCTGCACGTGTGCCAGCAAGGGGTGGCGTGCGGGCACGATCACCGACAGCGGATCGGTCCACACCGGCTCGGCGACGAGGCCATCATGCACCGCGTTTGACAAGCCAAAGCCGATGTCCAGCAGATCGTTGTGCAGCATCTTGAGCTGCTGCGCGAACGGCAGCTCGAAGACGCGAATCTCCAGCTCGGGCTCATCCTCGCGGCTGCGTGCCAGCAAGGTGGCGATGCGGGGTTGCGCCAGGCTGTCGCAGATCGCGATGCGCAGATGGCCCTGGTAGCCCTGTGCCGCCGCCTTGGCGCTCTTGACTGCCTGCTCCACGGTGGCCTGCACGCGCCGGCATTCGCCGAGGAACACCTGGCCGGCCCAGGTCAGCCGCGTCAGGCGTGTGCTGCGGTCGAACAACTGCACGCCAAGCTGGCTTTCCAGGTCGCGCATCGCACGCGACACAGGCGATTGCTCGATGCCCAGACGCTCGGCTGCATGGGCCAGATGCAGTTCTTCCGCAACTGCGATGAAGTAACGCAGCAATCTGAAATCCAAGGCCACCTCCTGTTTGTCTTCTACTGGTTCGGCCTCTCGGGCGCCAGCATCTACATCCGCATCCCGTCAGCACCTCCTTCGATGGCATCGCGTCGAAGCACCCATGCCTGTCGGGAGCAGGCCCGTCGCCGACACGCGCGGAGCAGGCCGGCGCACAGCCCGGGCTGAATGCTGATGGTCAGCGCCTGCTGCTGCCATGCCAGGGCGGGCAGCGGTGCGCCGGGCACCGCGCGCAGGTGCGCGCGTGTGGCTCGTGTCCGCGATCAGTGCAGCCGACGACGACACGCCGGCGTCAGGGCGGGCGTGCCGATGCAGTTTCATAAGGGTGTCTTTCGGCTCACCCCGGTCGCTGCCCGGGTCGGTCACGAAGCTCAGTTTCAACACCCGGACTTCTGCGTAGCCGCCAACACCTGGGCGACGCGCTGGCGGGCCCACCAAGCGGTCGCCGCGGATGAAGTCCTCGGGCTGCGGTTGACGCGGCGCGGAGGCCTGCAGCCGCTGCGCGAGCTGCCCATCGCCCATGCGTTCGTCGTTCCAGGACACGCTGCCGTGGGTGGTGACGGACAGGTTCGCCGCGTCGGGCTTGATCGGCTTCACTCCATTCAGACACAGATACTAATGAGAATTATTATTGATTGTCCGTGGTTTTATGTGATATGGCAACACCGATGGAATCACCCGGCCTCGCCTGGACACTCGCCGCCTCGTGCCGGCGACTGAGGCCGGATGGCGGCAACTGGAAAGCCTCTGTGACCGGCATCGCCACCGGGAAGCACTCATGCGGTTCCCTACGGCCAGAGGAATGGACTCCACTTTCTGGGGGGAATTACATGAACTTACGCCATCTTCGCTGTTTCATCGCCGTGGCCGAAGAGTTGCACTTTGGCCGGGCGGCGCGGCGGCTGCATGTGGAGCAGTCGCCCCTGTCGCGCACGATCCGCCAACTGGAGGCCGACCTGGGCGTGGCGCTGCTGGAGCGCACGCCGCGCGGCGTGCGCCTGACCCCGGCCGGGCAGGTGTTTCTGGAGGAGGCCCGGCGCGTGCTGCTGACCCTTGAGCAAGCCCAGACCAAGACGCGGGCGGTGGCGGTGGGACACCGGGGCACCCTGCGCATCGCCCTGGCCGGCGGCGTCGGGCGGACCCGGCTGTCGGCGCTGCTCGCGCTGTGCCGCGAGGAGGCGCCGGAAGTGGGCATCCGGCTGTTCGAGGCGCCGCTGTCGCAGGTGGTGGGCGGCCTGGGCAACGACCTGTACGACGCGGCCTTTGCGATGGCCGGCGAGATGGCGGCCGGGGTGGTCGCCAGGCCGGTGTGGCAAGATCCACTGGTGGTGGCCATACCCGCGCGGCACCCCTTGCTGGCGCACAAGCGGGTACCGCTGGACGAGGTGGTGGGCTACCCGCTGGTGCTGTGTCACCCGCAGGTTTGTCAGGAGTGCAGCCGGCAATGCGAGCGCCTGCTGCGCCTGGTGGAGACACCGCCGGTCGTGGCCGAGTACGTGACGACCCACTCGTTGATGCTGGCCCTGGTGGCGGCCGGCTATGGCGTGGGATTTTCCACCGCGGCGCACGCGGTGGCATGCCGGCAGGCGGACGTGATCGTCCGGCCGCTGGACGAGGACTCGGCGGCGTTGACGACCTACCTGCTACATCCCGAGGGCGCGATGTCGGAGCCGCTGCGCCACTTCATCGACCGTGCTCAGCGTGTCGGCCATATGCCGTTGGATACGCAACGGCTCGCATGAGGCTGCTTCAGGCGGGTTGGGGCGATGCCATTTTGGTCAAGGTGCCAGACCCGTTTTGTCATAGCGGGGTTCCATTGACGCGGTGCACGGGCGTGCTGCACTCAGGCTGCTCGCGCTTGCGGTTGGCATCCTGCGATGAGACTTGCATGCCCATCGCGTCGCGTCACAGCGAAGACGCGCGGCGCAACAGTGCTTGCCGTATGCGCATCGGCTCTGGCGTGTTGAGCTGATCGCGCTTTACTGGGCCTTTTCCCCTGCAAAGACTTTGGCCTGGTTATCCGGGTCAGGCATGGTGCCCGCGAATGATGCTGGTGACAGCATGTTTCGCGGCTTGCGAATTGTGAGTGATGGCGCCATGCGCGGCAAGACGCACATCTCGCAACGAAACCGGCGGCATCGTCGATGCCACGGTCTTCGCCGCTTCGCCACTTGCTCGTTTCGCCCGGAGATTTCTGGACAGCCACGCACGTCGCCTGTACGGCGGGTGCGTGTGTGTGGACTCGGTGCGATGACGAATGGAGGCGCGTGATATGCCGAAGTCGAGCAGCCTGGCCGATGGCGCCAAGACCTACTACCGCCCGATCGAGGCGGCAATCCGCTGGAGCGGATTGCTGCGCTTCGAGCGGCGCATCCTGGCGACCTTGGGACAGCGGCCTCTGCCGGAGGCAACGGAGTTTCCGCGCTGGCCGATGCTGCGGTTGAACGCCGAAAGAATCTTCGATGCGCTGGCTCACGGCGAGCTGCCGTATGGCAAGGACGGCTTGGCGCGGGACACGCAGGGCCTGACGATGGACGACCCGTCGCTGACCGTGCGGCACGTCGATCTGAAAGCCTGGATGGCGCACTACTACCCCGGCGAGAAACCGGCGTTTCTGTTCGATGAGATCGAGCGTGCGCTTCACCCGGCGATCAGCCTGGACACAGTGGGCGCATTGATGGCCGAGCGGGAAGCGATCAAGGCGCGGCTGGCGGAACACTTGGGCGTGCACGAGACGCTGCGCGCCGAGCACGAGGCGCTGCTGAAGACGCACGCCGCCTACACGGCCGACGCGGAGCGTACGAGCACGCCTGGGCCGCGCAGCGAATCGACCTACCTGAACATCGTTGGCGGGTTACTGACGCTACTGCTGGGCAAGTCGCCCAGCGGCATGCCGTATTCCAGCTTCCTGACGCAGGAAGCCATCATCAGCGCGATGGTGGCGCACCACGGCAACGCGATGGGCATCACCGAGCGCACGCTGCAGGCCAAGTTCGCACTGGCTCGGCGCAATCTGCAGAGCACAAATTCCTGAGCGATGCCAGACCGTATCTGCGGTCGCGGATGCCGCATTTGCGGTGTCTTTCCTCAGCGCGGCGTTCTTAATGCGAGTCACGCCAATCAGCGCCACTGAGCGTTAAGGAGTGACCCTCATGTCTTCGCAGACCACCGCCACGGCGGCACCGACCGAGCACCGCATCCTGCGCCGCGCCGAGGTCGAAGCCAAGACCGGCTTCAAGCGCGCGCACATCTACAGCCTGATGAAGGAAGGCAAGTTCCCCAAGGCGCTGCGCCTGGGCGTGCGCGCGGTGGGCTGGGACTCGGTGGAGATCGAACAGTGGATCGCCGATCGCCTCAAAGAACGCGCCTGACGCTTCTTCTCGGTTCATGCCATTCGACGAGGAGAAGCCCATGCAGGTGGTGTCCATCATTTCGACCAAGGGCGGCGTGGGCAAGACCACGACGGCGGCCAACCTGGGCGGCTTTATCGCCGATGCCGGGCTGCGCGTGCTGCTGCTGGACCTGGACGTGCAGCCCACGCTGTCGAGCTACTTCACGCTGGACGCGCGCGCGCCCGGCGGCATCTACGAGATGCTGGCCTTCAACGAGCGGCGCATCGAGCAACTGGTGTCACGCACCGCGATCGCGGGCCTGGACCTGGTGCTCTCCAACGACGACCGCGGTGAACTGAACACGCTGCTGCTGCACGCTCCGGATGGGCGCCTGCGACTGCGCCATTTGCTGCCCGTCTTCCGCACGCACTATGACCTGCTGTTGATCGACACCCAGGGCGCGCGCAGCGTGCTGCTGGAGATGGCTGTGCTGGCGTCCGACCTGGCGCTGTCGCCGGTGACGCCGGAAATCCTCGCGGCGCGCGAGCTGCGGCGCGGCACGCTGCAACTGATCGAGGACATCGCGCCGTATCGGCACCTGGGCATCGAGCCGCCGCCGCTGCGCCTGCTCATCAACCGTGTGCATCCGGTGTCGTCGAACGCGCGGCTGGTCCAGCAGGCGCTGCGACAGGTGTTCCAGGAACAGGCCGGCGTGCAGGTGCTGGGCACCGACGTGCCGGCCATCGAAGCCTATCCGCGCGCTGCGACACGAGGATTGCCAGTGCACCGGGTGGAGTACCGGCAGCCGGCTGGGCGCACGGCGCCCGCGGCGCTGGAGACCATGCGCACGCTGGCCGGCGAGCTGTTCCCCGCGTGGCGGGAGTGCTTCGCGCTGGTCACCGGCCGGGCCGATGCGGGAGGGGCCAGCCATGGCGAGCGCACATGAACTGGCGCGCGGCCGTGAACGGCTGCGCGCGCTGATCGAGTTCGCGCTGGGCGAAGGCTGGCGCGTGGTGCGCACGTCCGGCGGGCACCTGAAATTCACGAAGCAAGGCTGCGCGTCGATCTACACCAGTTCGACGGCGAGCGACCACCGTGCCGACCGCAATGCCCGCGCGCAACTTCGCCGCGCCGACCGGCAGGCGCAGGAGAACGGCCGTGGCTGAGCTGACGCCGCAGGACATGGCTGCCAAGCTTCTGGCCACCGGCTTCGAGCGCAGCGGCCCTTCGGCCGCGACCTTGAGCGACCCCATCGCCGACACGCCGATGGTGGTGACGCTGGACCAGTTGCGGCCCTACGACCACGACCCGCGCGTGACGCGCAACCCGGCCTATGCGGAGATCAAGGCGTCCATCCGCGAACGCGGGCTGGACGCGCCCCCCGCGATCACGCGCAGGCCGGGCGAGGCGCACTACATCATTCGCAACGGCGGCAACACGCGGCTGGCGATCCTGCGCGAGTTGTGGAGCGAGACCAAGGAGGAACGCTTCTTCCGCATTGCGTGCCTGTTCCGCCCGTGGCCGGCGCGCGGCGAAATCGTGGCGCTGACCGGGCATCTGGCCGAGAACGAGCTGCGCGGCGGGCTGACCTTCATCGAGCGGGCATTGGGCATCGAGAAGGCGCGCGAGTTCTACGAGCAGGAAAGCGGCCAGGCGCTGTCACAGAGCGAACTCGCGCGGCGGCTGACGGCCGACGGCTATCCGGTGCCGCAGTCACACATCAGCCGCATGAACGATGCGGTGCGCTATCTGCTGCCGGCGATCCCGACGCTGCTGTACGGCGGATTGGGCCGGCATCAGGTGGACCGGCTCGCAGTGCTGCGCAAGGCGTGCGAGCGCACCTGGGAGCGGCGGGCGCTGGGCCGCACTGTGGCCGTGGACTTCGCCACCTTGTTTCAGGACGTGCTGACGCAGTTCGACACACAGCCGGACGACTTCTCGCCGCAGCGAGTACAGGACGAGCTGGTGGGCCAGATGGCCGAGCTGCTGGAGGCGGACTACGACACGCTGGCGCTGGAGATCAACGACAGCGAAAGCCGCCAGCGTGCGCTGACCAGCGAACCGGCGGCGCCGACGCCAGCGGCAGCGCCTGTCGTGCCTGCTGCACCTCCCCCGCCGGTCTCCGCGCCTCAGCAGCCACCCGCCTCGTCTGTGCCGCGCGACACCACGCCAGCCGCGCCTCCGGCGCCAGCAGCAACACCGCCTGCACCGCCCGAGGCGCCGGAGGAGCAGCACGGGCAGCGCGACGAGCGCCTGCAAGGGCACATCGTGACGCCGGCGCCGACCACCGAGCGCCTGCAGTCCATCCAACGGATGGTCGCGGACCAGCTCGGCGACAAGCTGCCCGACTTCGAGGCCGATGCGCTGCGTGCGATCCCCGTGCAGGCGGGCGGACTCTATCCCATCTCGGACGTCTGGTACATCGAGCCGAGCTTGGACGTGCCGGATCGCCTGCGCGTGCACATCGCGCAATTCGCGCGCGAGATCGCCGGGGACGCAGCGGTAGCCGACCACATCGAGGCCAGCGACGGCGGCATCGGCTTCGTCTGCGTGGCGCCGGCCGTGGGCCAGGCGAAGGCGCTGCCGGTGTTCGCGCGGGCGGTGCTGACCCTGCTGCATGCGCTGAGTGCAGCGCCGCCCGCCGCGAACGGATTGGACCGCGCGCGGCTGGCCGATGAGCTGGCGGCGCTGCTCCATGGCCATGGCGGCTCGGCCACACGCCTGAGCGATGCTGCGCTGGTGAAGCTGTTCCGTCTGCTGCGCCTGGCGCGCCGGCTGCTGGATCTGGAAGCCGGCGTAGCGAGCCAGGATTCCTGAGCGCAGGAGGCTCCCGTATGTCGGCACCGCACCCGCTCAACCAGGCCGTGATCGCCCAGGCCCTGCATGACCTGCGCAACGGCCAGTTGCGCCGCTGCAAGGCCATGGGCTTCGGCGAGGAGGAGCTGGATGCGCTGAAACACCCCGAGCTCGTGAGCATGCTGGTGAATGCCACGGTGTCGTGGTGTTCGGTATCGGTGAACCGGGAAGTGTTGAAGCGGCTGCTGAGCCAGGTGCACGACGTGGAGCGGGAGATCGCCACGGTGGACCGCATGCTGCGCTTGGGGGCGAGCACGGAGATGGTCAGCAAGTTCTACGGCCTCACGCATCAGGAAGTGGCGCTGCGCCGCGACATCCTCGGGCTGCCCAAGCGCAAGGGCCGGCATCCGGTACTCGACGAGGCGCAGGACGTGGCCTTGTGGGAGCGCTGGAAGGCCGGCGTCGCCGAGCGCCATGTCGCCCTGACCGACGACATGGCGATGCTGGCGCTGACCATGGACCTGGCCGAGGCCATGACCCTGCCCATGTCGGTGATCTGGTCGGCGATACGCAACTGGATCGACCAGGGGCTGGTGTAGCCATGACCACGGGCGGCGCACCACGGCGCGAAGGCCCCGTTGCGCTGTCGGCGTTGTTCGACGAGGCGCTGCGGTACCTTGAGCCGAAGGAACCGGCGCAGGGCACGGCGCCGGCCGCCGACGGTTTCCTCTACAGCGGCAACCGCCATGAGAGCGTGCCGCGCCGACTGTTCCTCGACCGACGCCTGACGCCGCTGGAGCGCAACGCCTGGCAGGTGTTCCGCCTGCAGCTCAACGACGACGGCGTGACCGCCTTTCCCACCTACGACCAATTGCGCCCCTACCTGGCCTCGATGCCCTGCGCGGCGCAGGCATCGCACGAGACCGTGGCGCGCGCCCTGACGCTGCTGCGGCTGACGCGCTGGCTGAGCCTGGTGCGACGACGGCGCGACCCGAAGACCGGCCGTATCCAAGGCAACCTCTACGTGCTGCACGACGAACCGCTGTCACCCTTCGAGGCGATGCAGCTCGATGCCGACTACCTCGGTCTGGTCAGCCAGGCGCTGACCCATGCCGCCAAGGCGGTGCAGATCGTGGGCATGAACACGCTCAAGGAGATTGCCGAAGACCCGCTGCTCAGCGGCCGCACGCTGCCGACCCGCCTGCAGGTGCTGGCGCAGCGCATGGCGCTGCATGGCTGGACGACGCCAGGTTATCCACAGGAGGGTGCGGACCACGAATCCGAAGAAGGCCAGGAAGCCCTTCTTCGGAATGCTGCGCGCCCGTCTTCGGAATCCGAAGCAGGGCCGAAACCCGCGCCGGACGGCTCTCTTCGGATTCCGAAGGAGGACCGTACAGTACGTAATGATCGTATAAATGAAGTACGTACAGTACCGCGCGCGAGGGCCTTGCAGAACCTGCGGCTGCCGGACCGTTTCCTGCGCTTGAAGGACGAGCAGCAGGCCGGCGCGCTGGTGGCGCTGCAGCAGGTGGACGAGGCGCTGAGGCAGGCCGTTCTCGACGAGTGGGCGGCACGCTGCCACAACAGCGCGGTACGCAACCCGGCCGGCTACCTGTTTGGCATCATCCAGAAGGCGATCCGCGGGGAGTTCAAGGCCTGGGCCGGAGAAAGTGCATCGGCACCGCCAGCGCCCCCGTCACCTGCGCCCTCGTCACCGCCGGCATCCCGTGCGGCTGACCCCGAGGTCGCACGTGCCTACCTGGCTCAGCTCCGAGAAGCCTTGCGTGATCGCTGATGTTGACTATCCCCAGGGGATAGCTGGAACAGACATCTTTCCGCCGCGCTCGATTGTCGCCCGCCGAATGACAGGCGAAACTGTCGCCTGTGAATCAGACGAGGACAGCCACGCACGAGCCCGGCCGACGATGGACACGACGACTTCCCCCGCCACAAACGCACTGCAACCACTACAGCAAGACGTTCAGCGCTTGCTGGGCAGATGCCTGTTGCGCCTTCAACAATACGAGCGCCTCATGAAAGCCATCGTGGCCCACCACGAGATTTCAGGCCCGGCGCATTCGCTGGAGGCCATTCGCGCAGCGCGGATTGAAGATGCCGCGACCAAGACCCTGGGCACGTTGGTCGGACAACTGTTTGGTTCGTATGTCGTCACCGATGGAAATGGCGGCGAGGAACGCGACGACGATCTTCCCGGCGACGTGATTTCCTTTCGCACGCGCGTGCAACTGAGCCTGTCTGCGCAGGACTACGCCAACACCCAGGCCGACCTCAAAGACCTGGTATCGCTGCGCAACACTCTGGTGCACCACTTCATCGATCAGCACGATCTATGGACCGTGGACGGGTGCCGCGTTGCACAGGACGAACTCGGTTCCGCCTACACGCGCATCGATCAACACTTCGAGCAGCTGCGCGGCTGGGCCGAACACATGGATCAGGCGCGGCGCCTGGCAGCGGAGTTCGTCCAGTCGGATGTGTTCCACGACCTGGTGGTCAATGGCATCGCGCCGGACGGCACGGTGGACTGGCCGGCCGCCGGCATCGTCCGCGCGCTGCGCGAGGCCGCCGCGCAGTTGGCCGTCGAGGGCTGGACACCCATCGCCGCCGCTGGCCGCTGGATCGCGGACCGGCATCCCGAGCAGCTTCCAGCCAAGTACGGCTGCAGCAGTTGGCGGCAGGTGGTGCATGAGTGCCGCCTGTTCGAGCTTCGCTACCGTGAGGTGGAGGGGC
The DNA here is from genome assembly GCF_059760925.1 of Achromobacter sp. 1011791174. NCBI lineage: Bacteria > Pseudomonadati > Pseudomonadota > Betaproteobacteria > Burkholderiales > Alcaligenaceae > Achromobacter > Achromobacter sp. 1011791174. The sequence goes on along the minus strand of NZ_JCBANH010000011.1, from coordinate 90,313 downwards.
AACGGGCCGCCTGGTACAGACCTCGCGAAGCATAGCCCCGCAACGCGGTCTCACCTCCGCGCGAGCCGCGAACACATCCGCCGAGCTATCCCCAGGGGATAGCCGGCACACACAGCCTTCCGCGCGGAACAAACCGGGCGCGCATGGGCTGCGGTTTGTTGACTGACAGCCTTCCGGCCGATGCCGATGCTGGCGACTCGCCAATTCACCGCGAGTCGCTCCCATGGCCAACGAACGCACAGAACCCCTGCAACTGAATCTCGGATCGCTGCGCAGCGCGATGTCGCTGACGCTGCACACGCACCACGCTTCGCGCATCTGGCACGGCCGCGCGCCGACCGAGGGGCGCCCAGGCATCATCGGTCTCAACGGCTTCATCGGCGCCATGAACAAGATGAAGCGCGGCGCCGAGCAGGACGACCCGTACTCGGACTGGTGGATGTTGCGGATCGAGGACAAGCTCGCCGACACCAAGACCCGTCTGCAGACCCTGCGCGACCAGGTGGATCAGGCCTTGGCCGACGTGCCATCGGCGCTGTCGCTGGGCGAGAACATGAACGTGCAGCCGGTGAAGCTGCCGCTGTTCGTGAACGCCCAGCTCGGCTTCATGGCGGTGTATCTGCTGGCCGACTACGACGACCTGGCACGCAAACTCATCCTGGCGCACCACACGGCGCTGATCGACCGCAGCACCTTGGAGCGCTGGCTCAATGATGGTGCGCACGCGCTGCGCAGCCTGTTCTCGCTGGCCCAGCAGTACCGCTACTCGGGCACGACGCGCGACGACTTCGCGGCGAAGAACGCGGCGGCGCGAGCGGCGCTGGAGAAGTTCGGCGAGTTGCCGCAGGACGTGCTGGAAGGCACGCGCCGCTCGCGCTTCGCGCCACCCATCGCGCGGCGGACGAACAAGCCCGGCACGCCGCCTGCTGCGCCTGCCATCGTGCCCGATGCGCAGGCTTCCACGGGTGGCGCAGCCGATGGTGCGGCGGGCGATGAGGGTGTTGGCGCATGACAGCATCGCCCCCTATCAGCCACTCCACGCGCTTCGTGGCGCTGGAACAGGCGGACTTCCAGCGGCTGGAACACGCAGGCTACCTAAAAGGCCTTTTACAGCCTTTTAAGGGTAAGGGGAGTCTGGAGACCTGGGCCAGCCAGTGCGCAGCGCTGCGCGACGACGTGATTGGCCTGGCGCAGCGGCGCGTGCTGCCCCAGGCGCGCGCCTATCCATTCAGTCTGCTCGACGTGCAACTGGCCCAGCAGGCCACTGGCGCAGGGACGACCTTCCTGCGCTGGCGCAACCTCGACCGTTCCTCCATGGGCGTGGCGTTGTGGGAGGCCCTGCTGGCCAACCCCGCGACGCCGGCCTCGCTGATCGACGAGCTGTACGCGATCGAACTGCAGCGCATCGTGCTGAACATGCAGATCAGTCTGACCCACAGCATCGCTCGCCAAGCCCTGGAATGCGCCAACAAGGCCGCGCAGGCCGAAGCGGCTTACCTGCGGCGCGTCCACGGGCATACCGCGTCCGTTCCACCCACCACCAAGGAGTCACCATGAGCACGCACTTCGTCGGCGAGGGCAACATCGGTTCTGCGCCGGACTACCGCGAATTTCCGAACGGCAACGACGAGCCGCGCCGGCTGCTTCGCCTGAACGTCTACTTCGACAACCCGATCCCGAAGAAGGACGGCGAGTACGAAGATCGCGGCGGCTTCTGGGCGCCCGTGGAGCTGTGGCACCGCGACGCCGAGCACTGGAAGACGCTGTACCAGAAAGGTATGCGGGTGCTGGTCGAGGGCCGCACCGTGCGCGACGAATGGGAGGACGCCGACGAGAACGAGCGCGTGACGTTCAAGGTCGAGGCGCGGCGCGTGGGCATCCTGCCGTACCGCATCGAGTCGGTGGCGCTCAGCGCCAAGCCGGCCGGCGGACAGTAATTCGCCCATCGCCGTTCCCCCGAGGGCGGCTGTAGCAACCGTCATACGCCCGCGATGCACCAGCGAGCTATCCCCAGGGGATAGCTCCAAGGTCGTCCACGGAGTTCCAGCCGCCCTCCCGAAACGACGCTCTTGCTGTGCCAGCTCCTACGATCTATGCACACCGCTGCGGCAACGAACCGCCTGCCAATCACAAAGCGGTGTCTGCATCAATCGACTTCCTTGCTGCCGGCATCTCCTGGCCCCGCCAAGCTGACGCCCATCCGATGAACCGCACATTTCCAAGGAGGCTTCATGCGCGTGTTCCTGTGCGAGAAGCCGTCCCAGGGCAAGGACATCGCCCGTGTGCTGGGTGCCGGTCAACGCGGCAACGGCTGCTACAGCGGCGCGGGTGTCGTTGTGACCTGGTGCATCGGTCATCTGGTGGAGGCGGTTCCGCCCGAAGGCTACGGCGAGCAATACAAGCGCTGGGCCATCGAGCAACTGCCCATTCTTCCTGAGCGTTGGCGTGTCGAGCCCAAGGCGGCGACCGCAGCGCAATTCAAAGTCGTGCAGCAGCTCGTCGCCAAGGCGGGCGAGCTGGTGATTGCGACCGACGCCGACCGCGAGGGCGAGATGATCGCCCGCGAGATCATCGACCTATGCGGCTACCGCGGGCCGATTCAGCGCCTGTGGCTGTCGGCGCTCAACGATGCGTCGATCCGCAAGGCGCTGGGTGCGCTCAAGCCGTCCGCCGAGACGCTGCCGCTGTACTACTCGGCCCTGGCCCGCTCGCGTGCCGACTGGCTGATCGGCATGAACCTGAGCCGGCTGTTTACGCTTCTAGGTCGGCAGGCCGGCTACACCGGCGTGCTGTCGGTGGGGCGCGTGCAGACGCCGACGCTGAAGTTGGTGGTGGATCGTGATCGCGAGATCGCGCGCTTCGTCTCTGTGCCGTATTGGGCCGTGGACGTGCTGCTATCCCATGCCGGCCGGTCCTTCACCGCGAGCTGGATACCGCCCGAAGGCAGCACCGATGCAGCGGGTCGCTGCCTTCAGCAGCCGGTGGCGCAGCAGGCTGCGGATTGCATTCGCGCCGCACGCGATGCGCAGGTCGTGTCGGTGGACACCGAGCGCGTGCGCGAGGCACCGCCGCTGCCGTTCGACCTGGGCACGCTGCAGGAGGTGTGCTCCAAGCAGTTGGGCCTCGACGTGCAGGAGACGCTGGACATCGCGCAGACGCTGTACGAGACGCACAAGGCGACGACCTATCCGCGCAGCGACTCGGGATACCTGCCCGAAAGCATGCTCGCGGAAGTGCCGGCGGTGCTCGATGCACTGCTCGCCACCGATCCCAGCCTGCGGCCCTTGATCGGCCAGCTCGACCGCAACCAGCGTTCGCGCGCCTGGAACGACGGCAAGGTGACGGCTCACCACGGCATCATCCCGACGCTGGAGCCCGCCAACCTGTCGGCCATGAACGAGAAGGAACTGGCCGTCTACCGGCTGATCCGCGCTCATTACCTCGCGCAGTTCCTCCCGCACCATGAGTTCGACCGGACGGTAGCGCAGTTCTCGTGCGGCAGTCAGTCGCTGGCGGCCGTGGGCAAGCAGATCGCCGTCACCGGCTGGCGCGAGGTGCTGGCGACGCCGGGGCCGGACGATGCCGACGGCGAGGATGCGCAGCGCAGCCAGGTGCTGCCGGCGCTGCATGCGGGCCTGTCCTGCCCGGTCGGCAAGGTGGATCTCAAGGCGCTGAAGACGCTGCCGCCCAAACCCTACACGCAGGGCGAGCTGATCAAGGCCATGAAGACCGTCGCCAAGTTCGTGACCGACCCGCGGCTGAAACAGAAGCTGCGAGATACCACCGGCATCGGCACCGAGGCGACACGCGCCAACATCATCAACGGTCTGATCGGTCGCGGCTACCTGGTCAAGAAAGGCCGCGCCGTCCGCGCTTCCGACGCGGCATTCACGCTCATCGACGCGGTGCCCTCGGCCATTGCCGACCCCGGCACCACGGCGGTGTGGGAGCAGGCACTCGACATGATCGAGGCCGGCCAGATGGCGCTGGACACCTTCATCGAGAAGCAGTCCGTGTGGGTCGGCCAGCTCGTGCAGCAGTACCGCGGCGCAACGCTCTCGCTCAAGCTGCCGCCGGCGCCGGCCTGCCCGCAGTGCGGCACACCGATGCAGCAGCGCACGGGCAAGAGCGGCGCGTTCTGGTCCTGCTCGCGCTACCCGGACTGCAAGGGCACGCTGCCGATCGAGTCCCCGACGGGCCGGCGCAGCGCACCGCGCAAGCGGCGCGCTGCCTCCAAGGCGTCCTGATCCTCGCTTTTCCCCTGCCGCGCCGGCCACTTCACTGGCGGCGAGGCAAACGTCCCGCACCGCGCGGGACTCCAAAGCGCGCGTCTCCTTCTGCAACGGTGTGCGCGCCCCGTCTGCCCGGCATCGGGCGACGGGGCGAGAAGGTCATTGCTCCACGAATCGCGCCCGCCGCCATTCCCTTGATCGGTGTGCCTTGCCTCGGCCACGAGGGGCTTCCTGACGCCTTGCCGCCGCGCGAGCCGTGAGGAGGCCACTTGGGCCGAGGGTATTCCGTGCCGGTGCCCGCCGGCGGAACAACGGGCTCCCTTTGTGTGTGGATGCACGCCAGAGGTTTCCGGCCCCAGCCACGAAACGGGCCGGGTGCGATTGCTGACGCAGCGAACGGCTTTGACGACGGCCTGCGCTGACGCAGCCCACAGGTGGTTTTCCTTTCTCTTCAGCCGAAGGCCCGTGTGGCCTTCGGCGCCCTGGTCTTTGCCTTGTCCCGTGACGCGGGCCATTGCCCTAAAGCGGGCCGTCCGCGATTCGGTTTTCCCTGCGACGGCAGCCATGCTTCGCGCCCATCCTCACGCCATGCGTTGCTGACAGTCGTCAGCGGCATGCCCTGGCAGTCTCGGTCTTCAAGACTGCAACGCGGTTCGCCGCGTCGACCGATCCAGTCCGCTTCGCATCGCCCACCGCGGACGCTCGCCGGCCTGGCGACGATGCACTTTTCTCAACCACCCGAGGGGAACCCCATCCCCTGCGGGATGCGTGCTCCCCGACCCACCAAGGAGCACGGCATGTCTGAACCTTCCGCATCTTCCTCTGCAACCGCAGTGCGCAGTGGTGCGCTGGCGCTGGCGCTGACCTGGACCGGCAAGCGTTTGCCGCTACAGGTGCTGCGCAGCGCGGCCGGCCACTACATCGGCACACAAGACGACGAAGGACCGGTATCGCGGGAGTCCGTCGAGTATTTCCCGACCCACCTCGCAGCACAGCGCGCCCTGGATACCCATGCCTGGACACAGCGCGCTCACCCCTGATTCCCACCCTTCAAGGAGTTCTCTCATGAATCTGTCTTTACCCGAAGACGTGCTCGATCAGATGGCGCTGGAACAGGCGCACTTCGACGCTGCACCGCAGGCCTTCTTCGAGGCCTGGAAGCGCGGCGCGCAGATCGCCGGCCACGAGTGGTTCGGCGACGGCACACGCGAAGGTCTGCAGCGTGCCACCACCAAGTGGGACCTGCGGCCCAACATGCTGATGCTCAACGACGCCCTGGGCGTGCTGAGCAGCGGTCAACGCATGTTCCTGTCCGCGATGGTGAGCTTCTACAACTCCCGCGAGGGCGGCGCGATGCTCAAGCGTTGCGGCTTCGAGGGGCTGTCCGACTTCGGCGGCCTCGATCTGGAACGGCGCCAGGTCATCGCTGACCTCACGCTGCACTACAACGGCTGGTGAGCCGCGCCTGGCAACCCACCGTCTTTTCATCCCACCCCACGAGGGACATGCGTCCTCGTTCGGGGCCATGTCCCTCCTTCTTTTCGCAGGAGCGGCCATGTCCCGAATCACCATCTTCCACTGACCTGCACCGCCCGCCACCAGGGCGGCCCGACGCCGCGGCCGGCTGACCGGTTGCCACTTCATCCACTCGCTGGGGTTCAATCCCCGGCAGGGGATTGCCTCGGCCATCCTCTGCTGGAGGAATCCCATGTCCCATTCCAACAATCCCTTCGCCCGCGGCTACGATGGCCTGTCCGTGCAGCGGCTGCTGGCGATTTCCTACGACGACGACTGCCCGCTGAGCTACCTGCCGCTGCACGTCTCGCAGTCGCACCTGCCGGACAGCCAGGTCGAGCGCCATGCCTGCGTCTTCTGCGACGACTTCGCGCTGATCACCGAGGGCCAGAACGTGCCGCCCGAGCTGGACGCGCAGTGCCCCAGCCACGGTATCGCCCGAAACCTCGTCTACGCCGTCATGGCCGAAGAAGCCGGCCAGCCGCTGCACGTCGGCGATACCTACTCCGAGGAAGCCGCGCGCGAGGTGGTACGCCGCCTGCGCTTCGAGACCGGGTTCTACAGCCGTGCCTGGGAAATCAGTTCGGCGCACATCACCGAGGAGGCCGGTCGCTTCCTCGCCGAACTGGCGGACATCGCCACGCCGAGCGGTTTTCTGTTCGTGGCCTTCCGCATTCCCTACAGCCCGGCGGTCGGCGTGAAGCTGATCGCCACGCCCTGGACGGATGCGAACCTGCAGCATGTCGAGGGCATCACCGCCGAAGAGCTGCGGCAGGAGCACCGGGCCAAGGGCGTGCCGGAGTCCCTCGTGGAAGTGTTGCACCTGGCTGCGCTCGCCGACGTTCGCATGTTGGTGTTCGATGCCGACGCGCCAGTGCTGGACGGGCTGACGCTCTACGACGACGAGTAACCCGCAACCCATTCGAGCCCCCACGTCGGGGCTCTTCTTTTGTGCGCCCAGCATGGGCGCACTCCTGCGGGTGCAAGTCCCGCCGTAAGTTGATCACAGCGAACGAAGCGAAGCGCAACTGCGTGAGGGCGACCGAGCGTGGGAAGGAAGCGTGGAGCGAAGCTGCGAGCCGATGGACAAGAACCGGATAGAAGGCGCTGCCGAGCAGGGCGAGCGGGCAAGAAGCCGCGAAGCTCTCGTGATCAAGGCGAAGTGGCGTAAATCCGGCGGTTGTGCAGCGAAGGAGTGCGTTCTTACCTGGGGAGATCTCGCCTTGTGCTTGAAAGGGCGACGGTGTTGAGCCGGAGCGAGAAGTCAGCAGAGGCCGTAGTAGCCGCTGGTTTGGGGCGAAGGGCCGAACGAGTAGGAGGGCCGAAAGCCGTGTCGCTCGGACGTGCAGTGCATCAGAAGCCTGGGGAACCGGGGCGCAACGCGGGAGGGCGAGGTGAAGCCGAGCCCGAAGCAGTGCGTGATGAAGCACGGACGGCGCGGCATGCAACCGGAAGCCCAGGGCGAGACGGCCTGCTTGCGCAGGCGCTCGCGAAAGCGAACATGGAGGCGGCGTGGAAACGCGTCAAATCCAATCGCGGCAGTGCTGGGGTGGATGGGTTGTCGATCGCCGAGACGGCGGAGCACCTGAGAACGCACTGGCCCCGGATTCGGGAATCCTTGCTGGATGGCAACTACCGGCCCCTGCCGGTGCGCCGCGTCCAGATCCCGAAGCCCGAAGGCGGGGTGCGCGAACTGGGGATTCCGACGGTGACGGATCGGCTGATCCAGCAAGCCCTGCTGCAAGTCTTGCAGCGCATCATTGATCCGACGTTCTCCGAACACAGCTACGGCTTTCGTCCGGGACGCCGTGCGCACGACGCGGTGCTCGATGCACAGCGCTACGTGCAGGACGGTTACCGGGTGGTGGTCGATGTGGATCTGGAGAGGTTCTTCGACCGGGTCAATCACGACATCCTGATGGAACGCCTGGCGAGGCGAATCGACGACAAGGCCGTGCTACGGCTGATCCGTCGTTACCTTGTGGCCGGGATCATGGATGGCGGCGTGGTCATGGCGCGCTACGAGGGGACGCCGCAAGGCGGACCGCTGTCGCCGCTCTTGGCCAACGTGCTGCTCGACGAGGTGGATCGGGAACTGGAGCGACGGGGCCACCGCTTTGTTCGTTACGCGGACGACTGCAACGTATATGTGCGCAGCCGCCGGGTGGGCGAACGGGTGCTGGCGGGCCTGACGAAGCTCTACGAACGACTCCATCTGAAGGTCAACGAGGTCAAGACGGCGGTAGCGCCTGCGACCGGTCGCAAGTTTCTGGGCTACGAGCTGTGGCGCAGTGCGGGTGACCGGATCAAGTGTGCTGTGGCCCGAAAGGCCCTGGCGACCTTCAGGCAACGTATCCGGCAACTCACACGTCGCTCGGGCGGGCGCAACCTGTCCGAGATCGCCGAACGGCTGCGGGCCTACATGCCCGGTTGGAAGGCCTACTTCCAGCTTGCGCAGACACCCAAGGTGTTCCGCGAACTCGACGAGTGGATCAGACACCGGCTGCGTGCCGTGCAGCTCAAGCACTGGCGGCGAGGCACGACGATGTATCGGGAATTGAAAGCGATGGGTGCGTCGGATACCGACGCCTATCGGATTGCAACGAACAGCCGCAGGTGGTGGCGTAACAGCCGCTTCGCGCTGAACCGAGTAATGCCGATCGCCTACTTCGACCGACTCGGCGTGCCTCGGCTCTCATAACCTCAACAACTCGAACCGCCCGGTGCGGACCCGCATGCCGGGTGGTGTGGGAGGGGAACGGTCAGATAAGCTGACCGCCCCTATCCCGATTCGCGGAACGCGGTGCCGGCGCATTGCCGATTCCCAACGGACGGTCGCCGCCATGTGCCGCACGCTGGCCGCATGTTCGCTGGCGTTGCCGGCAGCATGCCCAGGCAGTCGAGACCTTCAAGACTGCGGCGCGGTTCGCCGTGCTGGTTGCTTCGTTCTCCGGGCGCACCCGCGTCCATCCACCTCACCCTCAAGGGACAGACCTCCCTTGCGGGCGGGAGTCCCTTGGTTGCCACAAGGAGTCTCCCCATGGATACCCAAGCCATCCGCGCACAGATGCCGACGCTCGTTGTCGGTCATGTGCCTTCCAACGTCCGTTCGTTCAAATTCAACATCTTCGACGGCCAGCCCAAGGTTTCGACGCTGGGCTTTCACATCGACCCGAAGCCTTTCGAGGGCAAGGTCATCGCCACCACCGACGAGGCCATCGTCGTCAAGACGGGACGAGCCGAGTTCGCGGTGCTCGATCGCACGCTCGTGACCGAAGTGCCCGACGAGGGCGCCAAGGTGCAGGTCGAACCCTATGTCAGACGCCGCTTCGACGGTCAGCGGGCGGACACGCCCGAGGAGCAGACCGAGTTCACCGCCGACGGCCAGCCCTACACGGTGAAGCGGTTCGTGCTCGGGGCCGCACCGGCGAAGCTGCCGATCCCCGAGCCGCGCTGCCCCGAGCTGCAGGAACTGGTCGACCAACTGGAGCAGTTGCCCGCTCCCGACGGTTTCCGGCGCGTCACCCACATGCTGGTGGATGCCGGCGCGCGGGACATCACCTGGGTCGATCCGCTGCCCGCCGACATCATCCGCACGCCGCCGGCCATCGGCTTCACCGTCGCCACGAAGAAGTTCCAGGGTCGCGTCACCGTGCTGTATGAGCGTGGCCTCGACCTCTACGCGGTGGAGCTGCACCGCGACGGCGAGCTGGTCGAACGGGTCGATGAGGTGTTCTTCGACACCCTCGGCGAGACGCTGGAACGGCTGATCGACGACGGGAGTTGGCGGCGCATCCGCGTGCAGTGCCTGTCGTGTCGTAAGGCTATCCGGCACTGATCTCACAGCAGCTTCCCGCCCTCGCGGCGGGAAGCCTCTTTTCCTGCCCCCTGGAGATCACACCCATGACTGTTCGATTCAAAGGCACGGAGCTGCGGCCCGTGCTCGCCGAAGCGGTGGCGAATCAATGCCGCGTCATCCTGGTCAAGGATCAGGGCGTGTACTTCCTGGCCGAGTGCGGCGAGCGCCGACCCGATGGTCGCCAGAAGACCATCGCCTATGCCGCTGGCTGCAACCCGGATGTCGATGCCTTCGATGACTGGTGGGAGCTGGCGCGCGCCGAGTTCGGTGGCGACGACTTCGGCGAGTTCTTCGATCCGCAGGAGGGCGTGTTTGCGCGCATCCTGCGCAGCGAGGACGACCTCGACGTGTCCGCCTCCGCGACACACCTATCGCTGCAGGCGGTTCCTCCCACGCCCAGCGGTAACTGACCGCCCATCCCTGGCCCCCGCTCCGGGGGCCTCTTTCTTCCCGGCAATGCGGACAGCCGCGAGTGCCGATTGCCGCTCGCCTGCGCGCCGTCCTGGCGCCACGCTTCCGGCCATGTTCCGCTGACGTCCGTCAGCGACATGCCCAGGCAGCCACGATCTTCAAGGCTGCGACGCGGTTCCGACCGCGTTGATCACTCCAGTTCGCACCGGCATCCATGCGCGAACGGCCATCGGTTCTCGATGGCGATGCCTCCAAGCTGTTCCATCAACCCACGCGGGGGTTCCACACCTTCCCCGCCTTGGGTCGGGTGTGTCTCCGCCTCATTGTTCCCAGGAGATTCACCATGACCACTTCCACCGAAAAGTCCTACTTCGATCTGCACATCACCGGCCTCGGGTATCTCAATCGCATCCGCGAAGTGAAGCCCAAGAAGGGCGATGCGTTCCTGGCCTGCGACATCGCGGCTCTGAACGGTCCCAGCGACGACGTCTCGTATGTGCGTTTCGACACGCGCGTATCGGGATCGGAAGCGCAGCACCTGGTGCGCCGCTGCATTCAGGCGGTCGACGCCGAGAAGAAGGTGATGATCGGCTTCCGCTTGGGCGACCTGTGGACCGACACCTTCACCTACTCCAAGGGGAAGCGTGCCGGCGAGCAGGGTGTGAGCCTCAAGGCCCGTCTGCTGTTCGTCAGTTGGATCAAGGTCGACGGCAAGCTCGTCTACAAGGCCGAACCCAAGCCGACCGAGACCGACGAGCGCGACCCGGAAGTCCCTGTGACGTCCGACGCGCCCGCCGCGCAGCAAGCCTCGGCACCGGAGCCTTCCAGGCCCGTCGCCGATGCTGCCGACGACGCTGCCGATGCCCCCGCATTGGCCGTTGCCGAGTCGTTCTGATCCGCAAGGCCCCATCCCCGGGGCCTTGTCTTCTCTTCGTCAGCAGGAGACCTTCATGATCACCATCCCCGGCCAACTGGCCATCAAGACCATCCACGGCAGGAACGGCGACTTCAACGTCGGCCGCCTGGCGACCTCGATCGGCGAGTTCGTCGTGAAGAACGCCGAACTCGATCAGTACCGCGAGGGCAAGTACGACGGTGATTTCGTCATCGTCGAGATTCGCCCCTCCACGTACAACGCCAACGGCCGCATGGTCATCGAGATCCGCGCCCATCTGGGCGGGATGACACTGTCCAACATCGACGCCCTGAGCCGCGACGAGGCCCGCCGGCTGAGTCCGCAGGAAGTCGATCCGATCGACGAGGAAGCGCAGACGCCCGCGCCGGCAACGCCCCCGGCCAAGCCGAAGGCGAAGTCGCGCAGTCCGCGTGATCCCCTGGTCGATACCACGCCGTTCGGCAGCGAATTGGCTCCCGTGTCCGCTGCGGCCTCGGCCGAGGCAGACGACGCGGTGCTGTTTGGTGCCTTGTGGCCCCTGGGCGAGACCGTGAAGCTCGATGCGACCGTGGATCGTCGTGTGCTGCGTCAGCAGCGCGACCGTCTCGACAAGCTCGGCTACGAGTTCGCTCCGTTGTCCCAGGACTGGCACCTCAAAGCTGCCTGATCCATCCGCCGCCTTACGCGGCATTCCGCCACCCGCCGGGGTTCTCCCCCGACGGGGAGGGCTCCGGCCTTTGCTTCAAGGAGACCCTCATGGGCTGGACCTTCGTTCGTCAGACGCGCGATCAGTTGATCCGCGAGCTGCTCGCTCCGCAGGCGTCCGAACGCGCTTGCTGCGAAGTCATCGACCACACACTGGACGGCGACGTTCTGTGGACCGTGGTTCGCGTCACCGCCAGGCAGGCGGGCGTCATGGGCCTCGCGGCCGGTGAGTCCGTCTGCTACATCGGCTGCCATCTGCTGGAAAGCTCGGGCGGCGATTGGGGCTACAAGTCCCTCGATGAGTCCGTGCATCCGTACTACTACTCGTGCCCGCTGCGCTATCTCGACATGGCGCCGGTGCAAAGCTCCGAGTGGCGCGAGCGGGTTCACCGCTTTCACGCGGGACGCGCTGTCTAGCGGCACGCATCTTCCTTCACCCAACCGGGGCGAGCACGGCCCCGCGGGCTGTGGTTGCTCCTTCTTTTCCAAGAGGACATCACCATGCCTGCACCTTCTTCCGCGAAACCGCTGTACCGCATCGACGAATGCCCCGACCTCATGGCCGACGGTTGCGTCGGTGACGAGCAGGGCAATCTCGTCTTTCTCTCGATCTGGGCGCGCGACACCGCCGTTCAGGAGTTCCTCGCCCGCCTGACCCTCGGCCGGGATGAACAGGGACTGGATCAGTTCCACGTCATCACCGAGCAGGGCGCATCCATCCCGGTCTTCGTCGGCAACGTCGAGAACCTGGAAAAGCGCATCACCCGCGCCTATCGGCGAACGCTGTTCGGTTCGCTGACGAATGTGTGGCTGTTCGATCGTCGCTGCGTGAAGCCAGACAAGGCCAACGCCAGCGCGCTGGCGCTTCTGCCCAGGGATTCCGCTCACCGGCTCGACCGGCTGTGGACGCTGGTGCAGGACACCTGCCCGCTGCCACTGCTCGACCACTGGCGCGACACCGTGCTGGAGCTGTTGCAGACACGGCGGATGCTGACCGGTCTTCCCTTGGCCCTCGGGCCGCTGGAAGGCCATCGGCTGGCCCTCGATGTCCCGGCACTGACGAAGGCGCTGGGCGAGCTGATCCGCAACGGCACCCTCGGTGCCACGCAGTACGAACTGGCCGCGAACGCACCGCTTCGGCGTGTGGCGTGAGCCATCCCCACGGGCATGCGCGCCGCGCGTGCCCGCCTTCCCTCATCCATCATCAGGAGAAATCCATGGCACTCATGTTTCCGCGCCTGGCGCGCAATTTCATCCGTAACGGCTACTTCCCCACCGACGAGCCGACGCTGGAGCGGGCCTTGTCCGCACTGGCGCCGTCTCCCGGCTCCATGTCCATCCTCGATCCCTGCGCCGGCGAAGGCGTGGCGATTGCCGAAGCGGCCCACGCCCTCGGGCGCGAGCAGGTCCAGGCCTTCGCCGTCGAGTACGACGCCGAGCGGGCCCGTCACGCACGGCAACTGGTCGATCGCTGCATCCACGGCGACTTGATGGACATGCTGATCTCGCGCCAGTCCTTCGGGCTGTTGTGGCTGAACCCGCCGTATGGCGACCTGAGCAAGGACGTGAACGGCAACATCGGCTATCAGGGCCAGGGCCGTGCGCGGCTGGAAAAGCTGTTCTATCAGCGCGCGCTGCCGCTGCTGCAGTACGGCGGCGTGCTGATCTTCGTCGTGCCGTCCTACGTGCTCGACGCCGAGCTGGTCGGATGGCTGACGCGCCACTTTGCCGACCTGCGCATCTACCGTGCGGTCGAAACGCAGTTCAAGCAGGTGGTGATCTTCGGTCGCAGGATTCGTCAACGCGACCAGGCATCGGATTCGGTCAAGGCCACCCGCGGTCTGCTGCTGCAGATCGGACAGGGCGACGCCGAAGCCGAGGAGCTGCCGCTCGAATGGCCGTTCCTGCCGTACACCGTCCCTGCCAGCCCGGCCGAGCCGGAGCACTTCTATCGCGTGACGATGGAGCCCGAGCAGTTCGCCGATGAAGTCGGCCGGCTGCAAGGACTCTGGCCGGCGCTCGATACCCACCTGGGCGCCGCGCAGCAATCGCTGCGTCCGCCCGCGCGGGCCTTGTCGCACTGGCATCTCGCCCTGGCCTTGGCCGCAGGCGCGATCTCCGGCGTGGTGACGTCCAAGAGCGGGCGCGTGCTCGTCGTCAAAGGTGATACCCACAAGGAGAAGACCCTCCAGACGGAGTACACCGAGCGCGACGACGGCTCCGTGGCCGAGACGCGCATCCTCACCGACAAGTTCGTGCCGGTCATTCGTGCATGGGACTTGACGCTGGGCTCGCCCACGTGGGGCGAAGTGCTGACTATCCGCTGATCGCTGTTCCCTGACGGTTCACCGTCGCTTTCATCCACCCACCGGGGTCACGTTGCCCCGATGGGGTGCCGTGGCCCCATCTTCCAGAAGGAGATACCACCATGGCACTCGCAGTCCTCAACCTCGCGTCCCAAGCACGCTTTTCGCCCGGGCAGGTGGTCATGACCGCCGGCGTCGACGAGCTGGTCCGACAAGGCCGGCTCAACCCCACGCCGTACCTGCGCCGCCATCTTCATGGCGAATGGGGCGACCTGAGCGACAGCGATCGGCGGCAGAACGACGCCGCGCTGAAGTCCGGCGAGGATCGTCTGTTCTCGTCCTACCAGGTCACGCGCGACCTGAAGCTCTGGATCATCACCGAATGGGATCGCAGCGTCACGACGCTGCTGCTGCCCAGCGAATACTGATCCGCATCCAGCGGTCTCGCGCCGCTTCATTCTTCCCACCCCGGGGCATGTCACCGCCCCGTGGGGGAGGTACATGCCCCATTTCTTTGGAGCATCACCATGTCCATCGTTCTCGAAACCGTTCCCTCTACCGCTGATGACGCGCCTGTGCAGGGCGACCTGCTCGAAGCGGCCGCTTCACCCCTCACGCTCAGCCTGCAGGACTTCGTATCGGAGTTCGGCGACGAACTGCTCGATTCGCTCAACCGCGCCAATCCTCCGGTCTACACCGGCCAGGTGCGGGTGCATCGGCAACTGATCCTCGCCGCGCTCAAGCGCAAGCTGTTCCCGGCGCAAGCCGATGTGGTCCATGCCGTCACCGAGCTGTTGGTCGATCGTGGCGAACGCGCCGCGATCGTCAATGGCGAGATGGGCTGCGGCAAGACGACGGTGGGTATTGCCACCGCCGCCGTACTCAATGCCGAAGGCTACCGCCGTACCTTGGTTCTGTCTCCGCCGCACCTGGTCTACAAGTGGCGGCGCGAAATCCAGGAGACGGTGGCCGGCGCCAAGGTCTGGGTGCTCAATGGCCCGGACACGCTGGTCAAGCTGCTGAAACTGCGCGAGCAGTTGGGCGTGCCGGCGCAGGGCCAGGAGTTCTTCGTCCTGGGCCGCGTGCGGATGCGGATGGGGTTCCACTGGAAACCTGTCTTCGTTCGCCGGCGCACGCCTCACGGCGACGTGGGGGCCTGCCCAGATTGCGGGCATGTCATCACCGACCTCGACGGCGAGCCGATCAACCCGGTCGAACTCGAAGCCGAGGAGTCCCGCCGCAAGTGCAGCCACTGCCGTGCACCGCTGTGGTCGTTGATCCGTCCGAGAGGCCTGTCCGCCAGCGACCAGTCCTCGACCGTGCTCAAGGCACTGAAGCGTATTCCAACCATCGGGGAAGTCACCGCGCAGAAGCTGATGCAAAAGTTCGGTGACGCCTTCCTCGCGTCGATGCTCGGGGACAACATCCACGAGTTCATCAACCTGATGGATGGCAACGGCGAGCTGGTCTTCTCGGACCGGCAAGCCCATCGCATGGAACGTGCGATGGCCAACATGGAGTTCGGCTTCGGCGAGGGCGGCTACCAGCCGTCCGAGTTCATCAAGAGGCAGCTTCCCCAAGGCACGTTCGACCTGCTCATCGCCGACGAGGCGCATGAGTACAAGAACGGCGGTTCCGCACAGGGCCAGGCCATGGGGGTGTTGTCGGCCAAGGCGCGCAAGACGCTGCTGCTCACCGGCACGCTGATGGGCGGCTACGGCGACGACCTGTTCCACCTGCTGTTCCGAGCCCTGCCGGGGCGGATGATCGAAGACGGCTACCGGCCGACGAAGAGCGGCAGCATGACGTCGGCCGCGATGGCGTTCATGCGCGATCACGGTGTCTTGAAGGACATCTATTCCGAGAGCACTGGCACGGCGCACAAGACGGCCAAGGGCACCAAGGTATCGGTGCGCACGGTCAAGGCGCCGGGCTTCGGTCCGAAGGGCGTGCTGCGTTGCGTCCTGCCGTTCACGGTCTTCCTCAAGTTGAAGGACATCGGTGGCAACGTGCTGCCGCCCTACGACGAGGAGTTCCGCGAAGTCGCGATGGACACGGCGCAGGCCGCGGCCTACCGCGATCTGGCGGGTCGGCTGACCCAGGAGCTGAAGCAGGCCCTGGCGAAGCGCGACACGACGCTGCTCGGTGTAGTCCTCAACGTGCTGCTGGCCTGGCCGGACTGCTGCTTCCGGTCGGAAACCGTGGTGCATCCGCGCACGCGCAACACCTTGGCGTTCGTTCCGGCTCAGTTCAACGAGCTGGAGGTGATGCCCAAGGAACGCGAGCTGATCGAGATCTGCAAGCAGGAGAAGGCAGAAGGGCGCAAGACCCTGGTCTATTCGGTCTACACCGGCACGCGCGACACCACGTCGCGTTTGAAGGTGCTGCTGGAGCAGGAAGGCTTCAAGGTGGCGGTACTGCGCGCGAGCGTGGATGCCTCCCGCCGCGAAGACTGGATCGCCGAGCAGTTGGACCGCGGCATCGACGTGCTCATCACCAATCCCGAGCTGGTGAAAACCGGCCTGGACTTGCTGGAGTTCCCGACCATCGTGTTCCTCCAGTCCGGCTACAACGTGTATTCGTTGCAGCAGGCCGCCCGGCGCTCATGGCGCATCGGCCAGAAGCAGCCGGTGCGCGTGATCTACCTCGGCTACGCCAACTCCTCGCAGATGACCTGCCTGGGGTTGATGGCCAGGAAGATCATGGTCTCGCAAAGCACGTCGGGAGACGTACCCGAGTCGGGCCTGGATGTTCTGAACCAGGATGGTGATTCCGTCGAGGTCGCACTGGCGCGGCAGCTTGTCACGGTCTGATCCATGTGCCCATGCCGGCGGCCCCTCGGGGTCGCCGGCTTCTTTCCACGGCCCTTCGGGGCCGTTTTTCTTGGGCGTATGGCAGTCCATGGCGCCGCCCCGCCATGTATTCGGGCGGGCGCCAGTGCGTTTTGTTTGCTGCCCGCAGGCCAAGCGGCGGCGATGGTGAGCGCTCCGTGTTCCAGGGAAGCGCCCTCCATGCAACCATCCATCCGCGCTGTTCACCGCCTGGCCCTCGTCGCTGGCTTGCTGGCCGGCAGCCTGTTGGCCGCCGGCTGCGCCACGACCGCTGCGCCGTCTGCGCCAGCGGTGCCGGCCGCATCGCCAACCGCCGTCGCGCCGGAGCCGGGTTTCGTTCCGGTGGCCCGCTACGGCCGCTACACCCTGGTCGAGCTGGTGCCGGAACCTGCGCAGCGTGATCTCTTGCAGCAGGCGGTGGAGGTCTCGATTCCGCCCATGCTCGATGCCAGCGTGGGCGATGCCATGCGCCATGTGTTGCTGCGCTCGGGCTACCGGCTCTGCGATGCGGCCGAGGCCGCTACGCTCTACGCGCTGCCGCTGCCTGCCGCGCACCTGCGCCTGGGCCCGCTGATGCTGCGCGATGCCTTGCTGACCCTTGCCGGCCCCGCCTGGGAGCTGTCGGTCGATGACTTGACCCGCCAGGTCTGCTTCAGCCGGCACGGTGCTCCCACCTTCCTTTCCGCCAACCCGCCCGGCACCGCCACGCCCGTGCCGGACGCCGACCGGCCCGAGGAGATGCAGCCATGACCTTTCCCCAGGCGCCATCCGAGCGCAATTCCCGCACGCGCTGGTTCAAGATCGCCGCGGCCTTCTGGCTGCTGCTCATCAGTGCCGTGGCACTCATCAACAGCGTCGGCTTGTCGCGGCTCGCCGAACAGACCCAGAGCACCGCACAGGATGCGCAGGTCAAGGCGCTGGGCCTGCGCGTGGCCGATCTCGAACACCAGGCCAATGCGGACAAGCGCCGGCCGGTGCCGATCAGCCAGGCCGAATTCGCCAACGCGCGGCAGGCGCTGGACGAACGGATGACGCGCCTCGAAGAGGCCGATGAGGCGAGGGCCTTGGCCGTCGACCTGCAGACGCTGCTGGCGCGCGTGAACGCAATCGAAACCCGCCTGGAGAAAACCCGGCAGGTGGCATCCGCCGCTCGCCCGCGCACTCCGGTTGCGACGAAGCCCAAGGTGCCGGAGCCGCCGTTCCGGGTGCTCGGCGTGGAGCTGCGGGGAGGCGAGCGCTTTCTGTCGATCACCTCCACCGCCGCGGCCTCGCTCGCGGGCGCCCGGCTGCTGCGCGAGGGCGACGCCGAGGGCGGCTGGCAACTGCAGTCCATCGAGGCGCAGGCGGGCGTGTTCCAGGTGAACGGCCAGACGCAGCGCGTTGCGGTGCCGTAGGAGGTCGCCATGAACCTGCGGCCGTTGCTCGCTGCCGTCGTCCTGTTCGCCACTTTCGGCGCATCCGCCCAACCGGCCCCGGTGACGAACTCGCGCATGGTGCCCGCTCAAGTGCAGCCGGGCGCTGATGCCGCGCTCGACGAGAGGCAGGCGCGGGAGTGGGGGCTTCGCTCCGAGGAGTGGGCGCGTTACCGGCAACTGATGCAGGGGCCGCTCGGGGTCTATTCGCCCCAGCTCGATCCGCTCACGGCGCTCGGCATCGAGGCCCGCAGCGACGAGGAGCGCAGGCGCTACGCGGAGTTGCAGGTGCAGGCCGAGGCCCAGCGCGTCGGCAAGACGCTGGCCTACCAGCGGGCCTACGACGCGGCGTGGCAGCGCCTGTTTCCCGGCCAGCCGCGCGTGAGCCTGCCCGGCGCCAAGGCGCAGGGTGCCGGCAACACCGGCTCCGGGCGCCTGGCGGTCTTCGTCAAGGCCGACTGCGCACCGTGCGCGCAGCGCGTGCAGCAGTTGCAGGCGGCCGGCACGGCCTTCGATCTCTACATGGTCGGCAGCCGTCAGGACGACGCGCGCATCCGGCAGTGGGCCACCCAGGCGGGCATCGACCCGGCCAGGGTGCGCGCCCGCACCATCACGCTCAACCACGATGCCGGGCGCTGGCTGTCGCTGGGCCTGCCCGGCGAGCTGCCAGCCGTGGTGCGCGAGGTGAACGGCCAATGGCAGCGGCAATAGGTGCTCCGGGCCGGGAGCGTCGGCCGTCCCGCATCGCCATCCGCTGCGCCAGCGCCATGCTGCTCACCACCGGCGGCTGGGCGCTGGCCGCCCTGGCGCGGGAAGTGCCGCCGCCGGCCTATCAACTGGCGGCGCATCGTGCAGACGTGCCGGCGGCCGTGCTGTACGCGGTGGCCTTGCAGGAGAGCGGCGCCATGCTGCGCGGGCGCCTGATCCCCTGGCCGTGGACGCTCAACGTCGCTGGCTCGCCACAGCGCTACGCCACCCGCGTCGAGGCCTGCGCGGGGCTGCACCGTGCGCTCGCCCACACGCCGGCCAATCGCATCGACGCCGGCCTCGGCCAGGTCAATCTCGGCTACCACACGCATCGCTACACGCAGCCCTGCGAGCTGCTGGACCCGTACCGCAACCTCGCCATCGCTGCGGAAATCCTGCGCGAACAGCACACGCCGGGCGAGGACTGGCTGCTTGCCATCGGCCGCTATCACCGGCCCGCCGGCGGAGCACCCGCGGCGCGCTACCGGCGCAGTGTGCATCGGCACCTGACCCGCGTGCTCGACGCCGGCGTTCCCGTTCCAACCCTCCAGGCCACCACGCCATGAACCACATCGTCCTTATCGCCGCCATCGGGCTGCTGCCCACGACCACCGTCTTCGCGCAGACCGCCTCCGCGCCGTTGATCGTCGTCGAAGACCGCGGCGGCGACTCCGCGCTGCCGTACTACCGGTCGCTGAATCCTCAGCCGGATCAGGCCACACCGCCGGCCCCGATGCCGGCCCCTCGCGTGGGTAACGCAGCCGACGCCGAAGCCGCCATGCTGCCGGTGCGCTCGGCGCAACTGTCGCCGGGCGAGGTGCAGCGCCGCGTCATCCGGGCGCCGGGCCTGACGGCGCTGTTCCTGATCGGCGACGACGAGCGGTCGCGCGCCTGGCTGCGGCAGCGGCAGGCGGCGCTGCGAGAGCTGCAGGCCGTGGGCCTGGTGGTCAACGTGGAGTCGATGGCTGCGCTGACGGCGCTGCGCAGGCTGGCGCCCGGCCTGATCCTGTCGCCGGCCTCCGGCGATGACCTGGCCCAGCGCCTGGGCCTGCGCCACTACCCGGTGCTCATCACGGCCACCGGTGTCGAGCAGTAGGTGCGCAAATGGCCCAACCGCATGCGGTCGAGGTCTTGCTGCGGCCAGCGGTGGAGCTTTATACCGTGGCGGTCTGCACCGGCGCCGCGATTCTGTGCCTGGTGGCACCGTGGTCGCTCGCGCTGAACCCGCTGCTCGGCCTGGGCTCGGCGCTGGCCTTCCTGACCTTCGGCGCGATTCGCCTGCGCGATGCCTGGGCGATCCTGCGCTATCGCCGCAACATCCGCCGCCTGCCGCGCTACGTGATGACAAGTCGCGACGTGCCGGTGAGTCAGCAACGGCTGTTCGTCGGCCGGGGCTTTCGCTGGGAGCAGCGGCACACGCACCGGCTGATGCAGACCTACCGGCCGGAGTTCCGCCGCTATGTCGAGCCGACGGCGACCTACCGGGCCGCCCGGCGGCTGGAGGAGCGGCTTGAGTTCGCGCCGTTTCCCGTCTCGACGCTGGCGCGCGCGCTGGCCTGGGACAGCCCGCTCAACCCGGCGCGGCCGCTGCCGCCGGTCGGCGGACTGCCGCGCCTGCATGGCATCGAGCCGCACGAGGTCGACGTCACCCTGCCGCTGGGCGAGCGTGTCGGCCACACCCTGGTGCTGGGCACCACGCGCGTGGGCAAGACGCGGCTGGCCGAGTTGTTCATCACCCAGGACATCCGCCGCAAGGTCCGCGGCGAGCACGAGGTAGTGATCGTCTTCGACCCCAAGGGCGATGCGGACCTGTTGAAGCGCATGTACGTCGAGGCCAAGCGCGCCGGGCGCGAAGGCGAGTTCTACGTGTTCCATCTGGGCTGGCCGGACATCTCGGCGCGCTACAACGCCGTCGGCCGGTTCGGGCGGATCTCCGAGGTGGCCACGCGCATCGCCGGACAGCTCTCGGGCGAAGGCAACAGCGCCGCGTTCCGCGAATTCGCCTGGCGCTTCGTCAACATCATCGCGCGCGCCCTGGTCGAGCTGGGGCAGCGGCCGGACTACCTGCTGATCCAGCGCCACGTCATCAACATCGACGCGCTGTTCATCGAGTACGCCCAGCACTACTTCGCCAAGAACGAGCCGAAGGCCTGGGAGGTCATCGTCCAGCTCGAAGCGAAGCTGAACGAGAAGAACATCCCGCGCAACATGATCGGGCGCGAGAAGCGCGTGGTGGCCCTCGAACAGTACCTGTCCCAAGTGCGCATCTATGACCCGGTGCTCGACGGCCTGCGCAGCGCCGTGCGCTACGACCGGACCTACTTCGACAAGATCGTCGCTTCGCTGCTGCCGCTGCTGGAGAAGCTCACCACCGGCAAGATCGCGCAACTGCTCGCACCGAACTATTCCGACCTGTCCGACCCGCGACCGATCTTCGACTGGATGCAGGTCATCCGCAAACGCGCGGTGGTCTACGTGGGGCTGGATGCGCTGTCCGACGCCGAAGTCGCGGCGGCGGTGGGCAACTCGATGTTCAGCGATCTGGTCTCGGTCGCCGGCCACATCTACAAGTTCGGCATCGACGACGGGCTACCCGGCGCCGCGGCGGGCACCAAGATTCCGATCAACGTCCACGCCGACGAATTCAACGAACTCATGGGCGACGAGTTCATTCCGATGGTCAACAAGGGCGGCGGTGCCGGCGTGCAGGTGACGGCCTACACGCAGACCTTGAGCGACATCGAGGCCCGCATCGGCAATCGTGCCAAGGCCGGCCAGGTGGTCGGCAACTTCAACAACCTGTTCATGCTGCGCGTGCGCGAGACCGCCACCGCCGAGCTGCTGACGCGACAACTGCCCAAGGTCGAGGTGTACGCCACGGCGCTGATGAGCGGCGCCACCGACAGCTCCGATCCGCACGGCAATACCGCGTTCACGTCCAACACCCAGGACCGCATCAGCAGCAACAGCGTGCCGTTGATCGAGCCGGCGCATGTGGTGGCGCTGCCCAAGGGGCAGTGCTTCGCGCTGACCGAGGGCGGCAACCTCTGGAAAGTCCGCATGCCGCTGCCGGCACCCGACCCCGACGAAGCCATGCCGAAGGATCTGCAGGAGCTGGCCGGCTACATGCGACAGCACTACGTCGAGGCAGGAGACTGGTGGGAGAACCAAGGCATCCCCGGCCTGCAGGACAAGGCGCTGCCCGACGACCTGCTGGACGACTTCAAGCAGATGGCCGCGGCTGAAGAGGCCGAAGCATGAGCGATCCGGCCGTCGCGGCACAGCGCCAGCAGCAACGACAGCAGGGCCTGATCGCCAGCCTGGTCACGCTGCCGTTCCGCTTCTTCGGCGTGCTGTGCGGCGCGCTGCTGCTGTGCATCCTGATCGAATGCGTCGGCATGCACTTCTTCTGGCCCGAGCAGGGCTGGCGCCACGCGCAGGGCATGCTGCACTACGAGCTGGATCAGCTCTCCACGCATTTCACCCGCAGCGCGCTGGTGCAGGAGCCGGGGCGCACCGCGCACCGGCTGGTCGAGCAGGGCTACGACTGGCTGTTCGTGAAAAGCGGTCTGCTGGACTGGATACGCGACGCCTCGGCGCAGGCCAGCGCCGGCAGCCATCGCCCGACCAGGGATTTCCACTACTACCTTGGCTTGGTCTACGTGAACGTGGAGAGCTACCTGATCGCGGCGGCCTACACGACGCTGGTCTTCCTCGTGCGGCTGCTGGTGCTTTGCCTGACCCTGCCGCTGTTCCTGATGGCCGCCTTCGTCGGACTCGTGGACGGGCTGGTGCGCCGGGACATCCGCCGCTTCGGCGCGGGACGCGAGTCGGGGTTCATCTATCACCGCGCCAGGGCCAGCCTGATCCCGCTGGCCGTGCTGCCGTGGGTGACTTACCTGGCACTGCCGGTCAGCGTGAACCCGCTGCTGATCCTGCTGCCCAGCGCCGCGTTGCTCGGCGTGGCGGTGTGCATTGCGGCGGCGACGTTCAAGAAGTATCTGTAGCTGCCCTGCGCCAGGTCAGATGAACGAAGCCATGGCAAATACGTTTCAAGCAATCTTCTTTTGCCTGTCTCGCAGAGACGCGGCCCAGTCCTTCAAAGCCTGAATGTCCTGAAAGAGATCAGCAGGTGGTGGCGGCGCGGCATTCCTGCCGCTGGATGGATCGTGTGCGTCAACAATGTCGCAGCACTTCTTGAATCCGGCGGCGAAAGCATCGCAGTCAGCCTCGGTGAGCGCACTGACCTTCTTCAGGTCCTTGGCGTTGATGTAGTCCCTGTGGCGTTGAATAACGCGGACGAAAGCGATGTCCTCCAGGCCGCGCTCCCATGTGGCGCGCAGCGCGTTGTAGAGCTTTGCCACCTCGACCGCGTACTCGTCTTCCTGGTTGTTGTCATGCAGCAGCTTTGCCGCACGCGCTGCCTTCTCCAACTTGTCGATGCGATCTTCGACGCTCTGGGCCTTCCAGGGCAGGCCGTCGGCCACCATACCGGCTCCCGCGGCGCCACGACTGAGCGTCGTAAGCCGCACTGCCCGCCCGGTCTTCGTCGCGTGGTCATTCAGATCGTTCACGAACACCAGATCATGCGTGAAGACGATGACCTGACGGTTCTCCGCTTCTTCCACGAGACGCTTGGCCACCCGCCCACGCCAGCGATGGTCCAACGAGGACACCGGGTCATCGAAGACCAGAGCAGAGCGGTGCATCGCGGTGGCAAGCTCGGTCATGAAGGCGGCCAGCGCCACGCAGGTCTTTTCCCCTTCGCTCAGGATTTCGTGGACCTTGGCATCCGGCTTGGCGAAGAGGCGTACCTGATATTGCGGTGAGCCGTACTTGCCGCCGGAGCGCACGATTTCGACGCGAACCTTGGAGGCCGCAAGCCTGACAATCTCTTCCTGAAATCTGTCGCGCAGCCGAGGCGTAATCACGGTGTCGGCAATGTCGTTGCCCATCTTGGTGATGGTGTTCGTCGCCGTGTCGCCCGCACACTCGGTCAGAAACTGGATTGTCTTCAGCCGCTGGATTTCGTCAGTGACGACCGGCAGCATGCCGGCGAGCAGCGCCCGGTCGCTCAGCTCGGCGAAATCGGCTTCGAGCTTCTTGCGTTCATCCGCGTCAGCGGACTTGCGCAGCTCGGCGGCGTAGTTGCGGATCGTGGTCTGAAGCTGGCCGAGATCAGGCAGCGGCGACGGTGGAACGGGCGGAAGCTGTAGCTCGCCGTTTCCGCCCAGGGCTTTGAGCAGAACGTGGCGCCGCAGCCGGGCTGCGGCGATGAAGCGGCGCGTCTGCTGCTGCAGCGCTTCATTCTGGAGGCCCAGCTCGTCAAGACTGGCCTTCACCGCCCGCGTGCCGATTGCCCCGACAGCTATGGTCTGCCGTGCGGTCTGAGCTGCCTTCTCTGCCTCGCGTGCCAACTGTTCCGTATCCTTCTGGATGAAGTCCTCGAAGCGTGCCATCCGTGCACGTGCCTCAGCTTCCAATGGCTGCTGGCAAAGCATGCAATGCGCGTCTTCGGCCGACGGCGGAAACGGCTGTCCGGGGTATGCGATCTCCGTCGAGTAGCGTCGGGCGGAATCCCAAAGCGCCCGCCATGTCTCGCCGCCGACGCCGGCAAGGGGTTCCCCCGTGAAGGCCTTCTCCGCGGCAAGACGTGCGGCGTCCCGTTTCGACCGTGCGTCCCTGGCGAGGGCAGCGGCTGCCAGCAGTTCCTCATCGGTGGTTCTGGCTACAACGCTGTTCACCGCGGTAATCAGCCGCATGACGTTGTCGGCTTTGACGGTCTGTTCCGCCGCTGCCTTGGTCGGATTCTTCGACAGGTCTGCCCGCAGACGCTCAAGACGGGCGCTTTCGTCTGCCGAGAGCGCCGCCAGGGTTTCGATCTTCTTTGCGTCAGTATTGGCGTTCAGCGCGGCAAGCGTCTTCCCCACGGCCGTGGTGGCCTTCCAGGTCGGCGCCGCAAAGATCGGATTGCGGGCCTTCTCAAGCTGCTTCTGTTCAGCTGCGAGGGCATCCTTCACCGCCTGACAGGCTGCAGCAAGCTCATCCGGTACGTCCAGACCAAAGGGCCGGAATGCAACTTCGTTCTTCTCGCGGATATGCACGGAGGCGCAGTCGCTATCGAACACGCTCACTGCAGACAGCGTTGCATGCGGATTTGCGCCGTTCTGCCACTGCTCGACCGGCTGCGGCACACCGCCGACCCCGTACGCGATGTTCGCGCCGACGCGCTTCGGGGGCTGATCGGCATACACATTGGGTTCGATTTTTCCGGCATGCCTTGCACGACATGCGCGCTTCAGGATGCGTGCGTAGCCGGACTTGCCCGCACCGTTGTCGCCGTAGATGATCGTTATTCCATTCGGCTCGAAGCCGAGGGTCTGACCGGCGGCAAGGTTGTTCACGCCGGTCACGTCGGCGATCGACAGAAGCGATACCGCGGCGGTCTGACCGGGGTTGGCCGGAAGGTGGGCCTTCTCCAGCGGTACCGCTTTCAGCGCGCCTACGGGGGCACCTTTGCCCTGTTTGCAAAGGTCCACGAGTTCGCCGATATCGGCGTCCGTCAGACGGCCGTTTGCGATGATGCGGCGCAGGGCGTCACGCTGCCAGAGTGGACGATCCTTTGACCAGTCCAGAATCGTTTCCAGGACGGTCTTTTGCTGTGCGGCGGGTTTCTGCATTTCTTGTTCCTCCGTCGCGCTCCAGGATGATGGCAAAGCGCCGCTCGGTGTCCGAATCGAACTTCTCGGCGGGGCGCTTCAAGAACTTGTGACCGCCAATCTTGGGCGCTCAGGGTTCGCTCACAACCACGCCTTCGAGACGCCCCTTGTCGAGAATATCCAGCAACACCACACTCTGCTTTTCTGTCGGGAGCTTGGAGGGAATCTGCATGGCGACCCTAAGCACGCCGTCTTCCTTCGGCGTGAGCAGATCCTTCTCAAGCAGCGACTGATGGATGCGAGCCCATTCCGCAGCGGGAACAGCCAGCACTTTTCGCTGCGCCTCGATGCCGTTGTCGATCCTCTGCGTCTGCTTCGCAGTCTTCACGATCGCTGCCTGATCATCCTGCGGAACAAGTCGATCGTAGAACTCGGGCGGGAGGAGATTGGCAATGGCGTCGGTACGAGCCTGTATCCTCGTCCAGCACGCCTCCTTCTTGCACCACTCGGAAATGTTGGAAATGCCTTGCGGTGGTCTGATGATGTCGTCGTTCACGACCCCCGACACGACAGCGATGGCACTTTCGAGCACCGGATCGACCTTCTGTGCATTCCAGATGCCCAGAAAGTCGATGCTCTCCTTCCTGCGCTTCGTGATGTCACCGAGTACCGCCAGCGTGTAGGCCACGATGTTTGCTCGGTACCCGCCGTTGTACCAAGGCTGCGCAGAAACGATGCGCTCCGTGGCGCGGAAGATCAGACCACGTGCGACAGCCCTCTTGAAATAGAACTCGTTGAACGCGTCGGATGATTTCTCCCACTCGCTGCCGATTCGGGCGGCGTAGCGCGCAAAGTTCTTCTGGGAGCCAAGATTCACCCACCTGGGGTGGTCATCCCAGACATTCTCGAACTTCGCGAGGTCCGTCTTCGTGAACATCTGTGGCTTGGGATGCTCCGCCTTGAAGCGACGCTGCTCCGCGGGTGTGAGCTTCGACTGTGCATCGGCATACTGGCCGCGCGCGCGCTCATAGAACCACCTCGTCTCGCGCGGGGCGCCCTTCTGCGCGGGTGCCCAGATCCGTCGGGAAAACCCTTCCATCCGCACATGGAACGGGTGGTTCGAGAAGAAGTCGGCGGCATTCACCCGATTCTGGGTGTTCGCATACTCCGATATCCTTGGAACGACCGTTTCGCTCTGCAGGCTGTCGATGACGGACAGCTTCAACTGGACGAATATCTGGGAAAGATCGGCCTTGTCCCGCTTCCGTGTGTGGAACAGCGATGCCGTGGTCTGGCCACCATTGACGATCTGGAGATCGACAACCCTCGTGATCGCCAGACCGGAATCCGTCATCCCTGTCTCGACACTCTGTGCAGTAGCCGTAATCCCGTTGTTGTAGGCAAAGAACATCCCAGGTTCGTTCAGGATCGTCGCCCTTATTCCCTGGTTCACATTGCCGCGCGCCTGCAGGAACGTACGGACGTTCTGCTCAAGCAACCGCGCTCCGAATCTTTCGTACAGGGTCGCCAGCACCTCGGCAGGCATGACCATGAGATAGGATTGATAGGCATCGGTCCCCAGGTGTGCGGGAAGGCAGGCGATGCCCTTGCCGAACATCTGCTCGAAGTCGAGGTCGAGTGGCTCCTTGTGGCTGCGGGAGCTTCGCTGACGATGAAGTCGTGAGATGTCCCAGATGTGGTGAGCAACCGGAACACCTGCCACTTCCGTATCGGGAAGGGCCTGGATTTTCTCGCTGAGCGTGCGCTCGGAGAAGAGAACCAGGTTGACCTGCCGAATGGCGTCCTTGCGATCCGCAATCTGCCTGGCAAGGCCGTACTCCGGCGATGTGACCTCCAGTTCGCCGGCCAGGCCCTTGTTGGCGCTGGCCTCGAAGAAGTTGGCAACACGCTTGAATGCCGCGGCCACTTCCGTTCTGGTGAGCGATGCTAGCTCGTTTCGGGAGTCGAAGTCCGCGATGAAGAGGTCCAGAACTCCTTCGTCATTGAACCAGTAGCCGTCCACGCGCATACCACGCTGCGCCCGGAAATGGCAGAGTTCGAACCCTTCCGTGAAGCCTGTCTCGACAAGGTCGTTCGCGATGGCCTCCATGAATTCGGAGAGCTGGAAGCTGCCATTGGCCTCGGCGCCCGCCAAAAGTTCCTGTCGGAAGTCGTGGAAGAACTCTTCGTCGGTCTGCTCCATCAATCCTCCCCGAAGATGGATGCTTCGTCACACTTGTACGGAGCAATCGTTTCCAGCCTGATGTCGTAGGCCACGTTGGCAATCCCTGGCGGCAGTTGCGACCGCATCAGACGCGGAAATCCGTCACCAACACGATAGCTGCGCACGTCGCTGACGACAAAGCGAGGCTCATCGTAGTCAGGGAGCGGCGCGTAGCCGTGCGCAACCAGCTTCCGGTCAAAGGCCTCGACGGCGTCCGCCTCGCCGAGCCGTGCCTGGACTGCAGTGACGATCTCGTTGAGCGATCGAGCTCCTGCCGCGTCGGCCAGACTGCTCAGCCGGTACACGCGCAGGAACAGCGCATCGTTCAGGGATTCGAGCTGGTCTTCCGATGAAATGCGGACGCTGCTCCGCTCTGCGCCAGAGAGCGATTTGACCTCGACGGCTGTGTTGCCAAAGATGAAATCCTGATGTGATCGTTCCGGACCGAGCCAGGCCTCGACGGCGTCACTGCTCGACATCTGCCGATCGATCAGTTCCGTCAGAAAGACGATTTCGGCGAAGAGACCGCGGACTTCCTCGATGGACAGGTGCTGACTCCGGCCTGACAGGAAGGTCTTCCAACGGCGGATGTGTGCCAGAGAGATCGCGAGAGAACTCGCCGAGTCGGTGGCGTGCTCCAGCGAGGATGCAAGGGTGCGGCACAGTCCTTCGAAGAGATCGCGGTCGACCTGCCTTTCAAGGGCGAGGACCAAGTGCTGCTGTCCCTGATCTCCGGCACGAAGATCGACATCGATGCCGTTCACCGTGACCGCGTTCTTCCGGTACTGGGCTGCGTGGTCGCCCTGAAGCTCCACGATGAACAGGCAGGCGCCACTGGCATCGCGTCCCCAGAAACAGGGCACGGCCGTTCCCACCGCAACCTGGCGGACATTGAAGTCCGCTCCCGGAACGGCGATGTCATCCCACGGAGAGGACTCAGGCATCGTAGTCATCCTCCTCGTCAGGATCGTCGGCGTAACCCTGCATCTGCTGGAGCCAGACCTTGTTCACGACGACATTGATGGTCGTCGAATAGTCCCCGTAGGGAAAACTGACGCCGAAGGCGGCGATCGGTCCCGTCACGGCCTCGCCCTTGGGCTCCAGGCTGTGAATCATGAGGAGCGGCTTGTTCCGGACCATACGGTAATGTGTGTCGGATACCGCTCCTGAGCCATCTTCGCCGCCAGCCAGCGTCCTGGCCTCATTGCGTTGTACGTCGCTGAGCCCGAGCTTCTCGTCGCCACGCGAGGCAACCCTGTCCTTGTTCAGGCGCCACGAAGTGCCGTTCGGCTGATCCTTCCCGACGACGCGCACCTGATTCCTCAGGGTGAACGGGTTTTCACCGCCTGAGCCACCCGAAGGGGAAATCAGCAGAACATCGGCCAGCGGGCGCTTCGTCGCAATCCGTTCGAGATAGCTCACCACGTCCGACTTCTGTCCGGCAAAGGTCGAATGGCATTCGAACCGGGTGAGGAAGTCGTCGATCACCTCGACAGGCACGTCCCTGAAGATGACGCCCTTTTCGGTGGACTCCTCCGGTCGCCCGCCGAATCCACTTCGCCAGTGATCGCCGATCAGCGCAAGGTTCCTGGCATTCACGTCAGGGTCGGTGGAGACAATGTAGCTCTCCCGCAGTCGTCCACTGAAACTCTGCTCGACCGTGACCTCCTGGCCCGATCGCATCTTGTTCGCCGCCGTGATCAGCAGGCTGTCCGGATGCGAGCGGACGTACAGGCCAAAATCCTTCGGGCTGAGGCGATCGCGCCGCATGCGCTTGACCTGCTGTACAAGCTCTTCGGCGGCATCGGCGATGTGGGAGTACCAGTTGATCGAGTCGCGCGAGAGATGGACGCGGCAGAGGTCCTCGAAGCCCGGCCGGTAGCCGAACCAGCGGCCCATCTGCATGAGGGTGTCGTACATCTTCGTATTGCGGTACATGTAGCTGACGGTCAACCCCTCGATGGTCAAGCCTCGGGAGAGGCTCAGACCACCGACCGCGACCGCGGTCAACCCGACTCCTTCCTTCGCGTAGCGGGCGTAGTCGAGCACCTCGTCACTCTTGCTGTTGATGACATAGAGGTGGAGGTGCTCGAAGACGCCGCTGAGGGCAGTCTTCACTTCCGCCCAGGTAAACCCAGCATCGGCATACTCGGCATCGAAGGCATGCTTCAGGCCCTGCATGTACGCGTTTCTTGAGGAAACCTCTTCCGGCATCGCGTAGTTGGCGAGAACCGCTTCCCTGATCTTCTTCTCCCTGAGACTCAGGAAGTCACGCACGGCCTTCTGAACGGGCACGAAGCGCGACACATTGACCATCATTGAGCAATGCTTGCTGGTCTGCCCACGCAGGTTCCGGATGGCGCGGGCGACGATGAATTCGTCGAGTGCGCGATAGAGGCTGGGGGGCAACTCGTGGACGGGATCGTCACGCTTGTGGGCGTACGGGATGAGATCCTCGCAATCGTCGATCGGCCTCACGATCGATTGACTGGTCGCCTCGTCGAGGAACACCTTCTCGGCACCGAAGTACGTCGTTGGCGCGTCCAGGCAATAGATGAAGTCGCGCGGGAACAGCTCCTCACGCACATCATCGCCATAGGCGTCGGGGTTGATGAAGATGTTGGCGAACGGTGTCGCCGTGTAGCCGACATAGCACGATTTCGCGAACAGCCCGAGGATGCGCCGGATCATCGCATTCGTTCGGGTCGGATCCAGATCCTCCTTGTTCGTGTTGATCGACGCGTTGTCGGCCTCGTCGTCAATCAGCAGCATCGGCACGTCGGAAATCCGGCCATCGCCCTCGGCGTTCAGCTCCTTCAGCCACTTGTGAAGAGCCGTGAGCGTCGTGACGTTCTTCTTGATGACCAGAATGATCGGCTTGCTGAAGTCGTTGATCTTCCAGCCGCTCTTTTCCGCCGTGTTCTTGTTGAAGTCCTCGTTGATGTTGGTGAGGGTGGCCGGATGCGGATAGCCCGGCGCGAGGCCGACACCGATGTTGCGACGATCCTCGGGATCGCTGGATCGGCCGATGAAAGCCTCATCGATGCGCTGCTGCGTCTGCTTGCGCAGATTGTTGTGAATGCCGGCGACGACGATGATGAACTTGTAGCCAGCGTCGGCGGCGCGTGCTATCAGGCCGGTGTAGTTGGCCGTCTTGCCCGACTGCACATGACCGATGACAAGTCCGCGACGGTTCCAAGTTGTGCCCTCGCTCAACGGGTCCTGCAGGTGGCCGAGAATGCGGGTCGTCACATCGCTCAGCGACTGGACCATCTGCGGTGGCCAACCTTCCTTGAGAAGAAAGTTTCCATAGGATTCCGCATAGGTCCAGGCGACATCCTCACGCTTGTGGACCCACTGATCATCATGCTTCGCAGTGACATCCACCAGCGAAACACCGGCACCCATGCGCGTGTCGACCGAGATCATCGCCTCGGTGACGATATTGCGGAGATCACCCGTATAGCCGAAGATCGCGGCGATCTGTCTCGCCTTCTCCTCCACCTGCTCGCGCGTCGGCGTCTCGGCCATGTTGGCAAGGCCCGAGATGAGCGCGTTGGCGATGTTCCGTTCTTCCGTGATGACTGTGAGGCTCATGCAAAGGTCTCGCTGATGAATTTTTCGGCCAGTTCGATCTGGCCATCGAAAAGGTGCGTCGAGCGCACGATCTGGAGAAAGGCATTCGGATCGCCCGGCCCGTCGCCGTAGAGCACCTTCCTGAGACTCTTCAGGCGCTCCAAAGTCTGACTTTCATCCACCGCCCTCTGGTTGAACTCGCGCGGATGGGTCGAGTAATCGGAATAGATCATCTCCACCGGCAGGGAGGCGGCAATCGAATCCAGCAGGACACGAAGCAGATCCGCATTCTCGGGCGAGAGTCTTGTGCCCAGGGATGCGATGAGCGGGTGCTGCTCGTTGATTGCGAAACGGATGCCGCCGTGATCGGCGTAGCGCTCCCAGAACGGGGCCTGGCTTTCCTGAAAAAGCCTCTGCCCGCGTCCCCGATGCACCGTCACGCTGCGGGCAGTGATCCTGTTGATGATCTGACGCAGGCGCTCCCGCACCGCATGCGGCGGGCGGGCACGCGATTTCTTGATGTCGATGGTCCAGGCTTCGTCCAGACTGTTGGGAAAGTCGATCTGTACCCGCGCCAACTTGGTGGCCTCACCCTTCGGCACGAGTCTGAACCAGTCGCCCCAGGCCATCAGGCGGCCGTTTCGATAGACGTAGCCCCCCTGATTGGAGATGAAGTCACTGCGATCCTGGTAGTAGTCGTACTCGGACGCGGACAGACGACTGTGGTGTGGAAGCACGTAAGGCTGCAGGCGCACCTCGGCCTCGCCGATGCGGACGATCTCCTCCGGAAGCACCTGGGTGGCAGGATTCTTCCTGCAGAAGGGGTCGAATGCCGTAATCGGACGACCATTGACGGTGAGAGAAATCCTGGCATGTCCCTTGATCTCACCCGAGAGAAACCGGTGGAAGACAAGTGACAGATGTCTGCCCACCGCCTCAAGCTTCTCATTGACGATCTCGTCTCGACGATCCCCGGCCTCGTCCTCCATCAATCGGTCGAGCTCTCGCCAGATAACGGCCGTGCCCCGGGCGCCGAGCCGTTCGACATAAGGCAACCCATGGATGTCCGCATCGTCCAGGATGGAAAGAATCCAGTCGTCGGCAGCATCGATGCGATCCAGATTCCATTCGGCTCCGCAGACAGTTCCATCGCGCGTGCTCACAACGGTCAGCGAGCGACATTGGGAAAACGAGGCTGTCTTCAGGCCAAGGCCGAAGCGCCCAAGATCCTTCGGCGACCGATGCTGCCTGGGGTTGCCGGTCCCATGACGCATCGCATCGAGCAGCTCGTCTTCCGTCATCCCCCTGCCGTTGTCGAGGATGACCATCACAGGATGCTCACCGGACACATCGCAAATGATGTCGATGGTGTCCGCGCCAGCGGAAATGCTGTTGTCGATCAGATCGGCAATCGCAGTTTCGAGCGAGTACCCAAGGTCCCGCATCGATTCGGAAAGGCAGGCCGCGCTCGGCGGATGACTGCGATCACGAGCCATCGGCTTCCTCTTGCGTCTTCTCGTGAGTCACGTGCATGGTAAGCTCCGAATTGCTGCTTCGGGTGTCGTCTTCATCCGTTCGCATTGCCAAGCGGAAGCGCGGAGCTGCCATTTCTGCAGACATTCAGGCGGAAGATGCTCAAGACCATGCGCGTTCCTACCACTCCGCAGCGCAGCCGCATGATGTCGAGCATTCGCGGAAAGAACACCCGGCCGGAACGGATACTTCGCTCCCTCCTTTTCGCCAGGGGTTTTCGATATCGACTTCATGTGCGGGGGCTGCCCGGCTCCCCCGACCTTGTGTTCCCGAAGCGCAGAGCAGTGGTGTTCGTCCATGGCTGCTTCTGGCACCGACATGAAGGCTGCCGCTACACAACCACTCCCAGGACCAATGAAGATTTCTGGCGGCAGAAATTCCAGGGAAATGTCGCTCGCGACAGGCGCCATGCGGAGATGCTCCATGCTCTCGGCTGGCGCGTGGCGGTCGTCTGGGAGTGCGCCTTGAAGCACTCGGTCGAGGAGACTGCGCAAGCGGTTGAGGAGTGGCTGCATGGCGATGAAGATGTCCTGGTGATTGGTCAGAGCATTGACTAGCCCGCTTCGGCAAGCACCGGAAGCTGTTCTGGCAGGTTTCGCGGCACGCTTCCCGCCGGCCTCTTCTGTACGGCATCACCAGCCTGCCTCCGCCTCCTCCTGCTCATCTCGTTCAGAAGACTACGAACGATCTTGGCCAGTTTGTGGGCAAGCAACGGAGGCACCGCATTGCCGACCTGGGTGTACTGCTCCGTGCGGTTGCCCGCGAAGACGTAGTTGTCGGGAAACGTCTGGAGCCGTGCTGCTTCCCTGACCGTGAGACTTCTGCATTGGGAGGGGTCGTAGTGGATGTAGTAGTGCCCGTCCTTGGCAATGTGAGCCACCACCGTGGTGGACGGTTCGTTCCTGCACTGCACGCGGAACCGATCCTTGAACGGGATCGCTTCGGATTCCCGATCGACATGCACATTGATGTGATCGGGAAGCAGCTTGGGAGGGAACACATCCAGCCGTGGGCAATATCCCCATAAATGAGCGAAGCTGGCCGAGAAAAGATAGCGAGCAAGATCGGATGCCATGTGCGCGCGCGCTTCATGCTGACAGACACCACCCAGGCTTCGGTCGTGAAGCCATTGCTGAAGCTCGGTCGGCTTCTTCGGCCTTCTATAGCCTCGTGAAATGAAGGCGCCACCGGTCGTGGTGCTGGTTGCCGCAGCGGCAAAGGCACGCATTGTCCCGATCATGACGGACTCGTTTTCTGTCCTCCATCCCTTGACGTAAGAGGGGGCAGCCTGAACAGCCTTGCGCCATGCCTCCACTGAATCGCCACGCGACAGCTTGCTGCGGATTCGGGGAAGATCGTCAATGGCCTGTTTGACCGTGACAGGCCTTGCTACTGGTGCCAGCAACTGGTGTTGAGGCATGTCCAGCCCCTTTCTCACTCCGAGCAGAATCACGCGATGCCTGCTTTGCGGGATCCCATGGCGCTCAGAATGGATAAGGTAGTCGGTGGGTTCCAGCGAACTGCCGTCGCCCTTCTTGGTGAAGGATCGGATCTCATATTCGAGCCCCTCGGTCGGCATCGAAAGATCCGCAATGATCTTCTCGAACATCGGGTCGCCGGAGTGCTTTGAGGAAAGCAGACCCTTGACATTCTCCATCACGAAGATGGTGGGCTTGTGCACCTGGATGATTCTCAGGTACTCCCTGTAGAGGAAGTGCTTTTCATCCTTGTGAAAGTCCTTGTCGTTGGCGCGTCTGGAGCGCCCCGCCAGCGAATACGCCTGGCAGGGCGGGCCGCCGATCAGCACCCAGGTTTCCTGCCCCTTCAGTGCAGCACGAATTTCCCTGTCGATACTGGCTTCGTCGGACTTGCCAAGCTCCAGGCACCTCGCCTCGGCGGCAGCATGCTCGAAGGCGCTGGCCACGGCAGGGATCCTGCGGAAAGCGGCCTCATCGATCTCGCCCCGTATGTAGCTGTAGTAGTGCTTGACGTCCTTGGTGCCACGCAAACGCCTGAACACTGCCCTGAGCGTCAGCGTGCGATGTGCGACAGCATCCTTTTCAATGGAAAGGGCGATCTCGAAGAATGGCTGCCGCTTGTGGCCCTGCAGGGAAGCAAATCCTTCCCCGAGCCCTCCTGGGCCAGCAAAAAGATCAATTATGGGAACTGGCACGCCAGCAATCCTCCCCTTGGTTCTTTCCCGAACGTGATTCGGTTGCCGATTTGGTGCACGCTCACTCTGCCTCCGGCTTCTTCTTGCTGATGCTTTCGGCGATCCACCGATCCAGCTCCGAGCGGCGGAAGCGCCAGGTACCTCCAAGCTTGAACGCCGGAATCTCGCCTTTCTGGGCAAGGCGATAGACCGTCCGTTTCCCGGCTTTGAGGTAGGCCGCGACCTCCTCAAGCGTGAGGATCTCGCTCTCGACTTCAGTCATCCGGAAACCATCCGATCTGGCCTTTCGTAGATTACGATTGCCAAGTTTAGCCAATTCTACCAAGCTGCGGTAGGCGCTGGCCAACTCCGCAATCCCGGGAGCATTGCACGGTTGATCGCCAGCTCGCCCCGGGAATCCGGTCATGCCGGAGTTCCCATTCCCTGCGGCGCAAAGCGAGAGCGCGCCACAGCATCTGGCCATCCGCTTCAACGGGGAATGGCACGATGGGACAGACCAAACGCCGCGCATCCGCATGGCCTTCGCTGGCCGTGCTGTTGGCCGTGTCGTTCTCGGCCCTGCAGCCTGCCGTCGCCGCCGACGGCGTCGCCATGGAGCGTGAGCAGCTCACCGCGCTCGCCCGCCAACTCGACCTGATCGACCGCCTCGCCGAGCACGCCGCCAATACCGCTCCGCAGGAACGCGCCCGCTACCACTTCGACTACGCCCGACTGCGCGCCGACCTGAAGCGCGTTCGCGCCGGCTTGCAGGACTACCTCGTGCCCCAGCGCGCCCAGCCGCGCGATCCCGTCCCGCTGGCCGGCGATTACGTCCACCGCGACCGCGCCGACGACGAGGAGCCGTCGCCATGACGCCCTCTGCCGATCAGGTCGCCGCCTTCCAGGCCAACGGCGGCTTTGCGCCTTCGGCCGTCTCTGCCGTGGTGCTGGGCTTCGTGTTCGCCGTGTTGCTGCTGTGGGGCGTGTGGGCCATGCGCACCGCCTACGTCGGCTGGGCCGAGCACCGCATCACTGAACGTCAGTTCCTCGCCGTCGTCGTGCGCTTCGTGGCGATGTACCTGGTGCTGACCTTCTTCCTCCTCTCCTGACCGTCACGAAAGGCCATACGCCATGAACATGCCACCGACACCCCATCGCATTTCGTCCCGCATCGCCGCACCGCTGCTGCCGCTGGCGCTCGCAGGCCTGCCGCTGTCGGCCTTCGCGCAGGGCCTGCCGACCATGGAGGACCCTTCGCGCGGCCAGGGCAGCGGCATCCTGCAGACCTTGCAGAACTACGGCTACGACATCGTGCTGCTGATCGCGCTGCTGGTGGTCGCATCGATGTTCGTCGGTGTCTGCTATCACGCCTACACGCGCTACTCGGAGATCCACACCGGCCGCGCCACCTGGGGCCAGTTCGGCCTGACGGTCGCCGTGGGCGCGATCCTGCTGGTGGTCGGCATCTGGCTGCTCACCAAGGCCACCGGCGTGCTGTGAGGGCGGCAAGCGATGGCCGTCCCCTCGGAGACCCCGCAAGACACGCTGGTGAGCTTCCTGCCGCACCGGCTGAATCGCCAGCCGGTGGTCGTGCGCGGGCTGACCGCCGACGAGTTGTGGATCTGCGCCGGCCTGTCGGCCGCAGCCGGATTCGCACTCGGCCTGCCGCTGGCCTGGCTCACGCACAGCATCGCCATGGTGCCGACGCTGATCGTCGCCGGCATCGCGCTGGGCGTCTTTGTCGGCGGTGGCTTCCTGCGCGCGCAGAAGCGCGGCCGGCCCGACACCTGGCTGTACCGGCAGCTCCAGTGGCGGCTGGCCCTGCGGCACCCGGCGCTGGCAGCGCTCCTGGGCGGCCGGCGCCTCATCACCCGCTCGGGCTACTGGACGACCCGGCGCAACGCCGATCGAGGGGCGCCATGAGCCGTTTCAGGAACGAGGTTGCGCACCTGCAGGCGCATGTGAAGACGCTGCGTCTGGGGGCCGGCGCACTGTTCGTGGTGGCGCTGCTGCTCGGCTTCGGTTGGTGGGGTGCGCCGAAGAGTCTGACCATCCATGTGCCGCCGGACCTGCGCTCGGGCAGCACGCGCAAGTGGTGGGACGTGCCGCCCGAGAGCGTGTATGCCTTCTCGTTCTACATCTGGCAGCAGGTGCAGCGCTGGCCCACGAACGGCGAAGAAGACTATCCGCGCAACCTGCGCGCGCTGTCGGCCTACCTGACGCCGGGCTGCCGGGCCTTCCTGCAGCAGGACTACGAGTACCGGCGCGCCAGTGGCGAGCTGCGTCAGCGCGTGCGCGGCATCTACGAGATTCCCGGCCGCGGCTACGGCGATGATCCGGCCACGCGCGTCAAGGTGGTCTCCGACCGCGACTGGATCGTCACGCTCGACGTGAGCGCGGACGAATACTACGGCTCCGAGCAGGTCAAGCGCGCCCTGGTGCGCTACCCCATCAAGGTCGTCCGGCTGGACATCGACCCCGAGCGCAACCCCTTCGGCCTGGCGCTGGACTGCTACGCCAGCGCACCCCAGCGCATCGAACCGCCGCCGACGCCGACCCAGGCCGGCGTGCCCGCCAACGCCCCCGGCCACCTGCAGGGAGACTCCCCATGAAGCCCGTTGCCTTGTCGGCCCTGGCCAGCGTCCTGCTGATCCTCGGTGTCGTGCCGGCCAGCCAGGCCGTGGAAATCCTGCGCTGGGAGCGGCTGCCCCTGCCGGTGCCGCTGGTGGTCGGCCAGGAGCGCGTGGTCTTCATCGACCGCAATGTGCGCGTCGGCGTACCGGCCAGCGTCGGCGACCATCTGCGCGTGCAGAGTGCGGGCGGCGCGATCTACCTGCGGGCGAGCGAGCCGATTCCGCCCACGCGGCTGCAACTGCAGGACGTGGAATCCGGCGCGCTGATCCTGCTCGACATCGCCGCCGAGCCGGCGAAGGACGGCCAGGCGCCGCTGGAGCCGGTGCGCATCGTGGAAGCGGAGGCCCCCGCGAAGCGCTACGGCGGCGGTGCAGCAAGTGGCGCGGACGAGCAGGCCGATGCGCCCGCAGACAAATCCGTTCCCCGGCGCGAAACGCCGGTATCGGTCGTGCTGACGCGCCATGCCGCGCAGAACCTGTACGCGCCGCTGCGCACCGTCGAGCCGGTCGCCGGCATCGGGCGCGCAAACCTGCGCCGCGGCCTCGCGCTGGACACCTTGCTGCCGACACTGCCGGTGCATGCGCGGGCACTGGCCGCGTGGCGCCTGGAAGACCAGTGGGTGACGGCCGTGCGGCTCACCAATACCTCGGCGCGCTGGCTCGACCTCGACCCGCGCGCCCTGCAGGGGAACTTCGTGGCGGCGACCTTCCAGCATCCGAACCTGGGGCCGGCCGGCACCGCGTCCGACACCACGGTGCTCTACCTGGTCACGCGCGGCCACGGCCTGGCCGAGTCGCTGCTGCCGGCGCTGAGCCCGATCGACGCCACCGTGAACCTGCCGCCGGCCGCTGCGGCCGGTTCGACCGGAGGAGCGCGCGATGAAGAGTAATCCGCTGCTCAAGTGGCTGCTGATCCCGATGGCGCTGCTGCTGGTGTTCGTCGGCATCAAGCTGTTCTCCGGCGCCCCCGGCGGCCAGCCCGCCCCCAAGGGCGCGGCCAGTACGCTCACGCCCGAGGAGATGAAAGCCCTGGGCATCGCAGGCGACACGCCGCGCGATACCGTCGCCACGCTGGTGGCCCAGGTGAAGCAGTTGCGCACCGAGCTGCAAAGCGCGCTCGGCGACAACAAGCAGCACAAGGCCGAGAACGAGCGCCTGCGTGCCCGGGAAAGCGCGATCGACCAACGCATCCAGAGCGCGCTGGAAGGCGAACGCAACCGCCTGGAGCAGGAGCGTAACCAGGTGGCCAGCGACAGGCAGCAGACCCAGGGGCTGCTGCAGGATCTGCAGCGGCAACTGGACGGTCTTTCCGGCAAGGGTGGCCCGTCCGACCTGCCCGTCGGGCTGGGACTGGAAGAGGGTGACGGCAAGCGCTTCAACCGCGGCGTCGGTGGCACGCAGTGGGTCGAGCCCGACGATGCCAAGGTCGACGCCAAGAACGGCAGCAAGGAGCCGAGCTTTCCCCTGAGCTTCGGGCCGGCCCAGAAGAGCCTGTCGGCCGCAGTGGAATCCGTCGCCGACGTCGGCAGCCGCGCCGTGGGCGCATCCACGAAGGCTGTCTACACCGTGCCGTCGAACTCGACGCTCATGGGGTCGATTGCCATGACGGCGCTGATCGGGCGCGTGCCGATCGATGGAACCGTCAACGACCCGTACCCGTTCAAGGTGCTGATCGGCCCGGACAACCTCACGGCCAACGGCATCGACATCCCCGACGTGGCCGGCGCCGTGGTCAGCGGCACGGCCTCGGGCGACTGGACGCTCTCGTGCGTGCGCGGGCAAATCCGCTCGGTCACGTTCGTGTTCCAGGACGGCACCATCCGCACGGTGCCGGAGGACAGCAGCAAGGGCAGTAGCAGCGGCGGCAACTCGGGGCACAACGGCGCCAGCATCCAAGGCGGCCTGGGCTGGATCAGCGACCCCTACGGCATTCCGTGCGTCAGCGGCGAGCGGCGCAGCAACGCCCAGCAGTACCTGGGCAGCCAGGCACTCATCACCGCGGCCGGCGCCGGCGCCGCTTCGCTCATCAAGTCCGACAACGGCAGC
Source organism: Achromobacter sp. 1011791174 (assembly GCF_059760925.1). NCBI lineage: Bacteria > Pseudomonadati > Pseudomonadota > Betaproteobacteria > Burkholderiales > Alcaligenaceae > Achromobacter > Achromobacter sp. 1011791174. The sequence goes on along the minus strand of NZ_JCBANH010000011.1, from coordinate 50,577 downwards.
GTGGCCGTGGTCGCCAACAGCAACGGCTCGCTGGGCACCGTCGGCATCAGCGGCAACGAAGCGATGGGCCGCATCCTCGCGGGCGGCGTGCGCGACATGGCCGATTGGGTCAACAAGCTCTACGGCCAGGCCTTCGCGGCGGTCTACGTGCAGCCCGGCGCCAGGGTGGCCGTGCATCTGGAGCAGCCGCTCGACATCGACTACGACGCCAAGGGGCGTCGGGTCCACCACCGCACCGGAGAAGCCCATGCCTCGGATCTGGATTGACGCGGCCGCCGTGCTGCTGGCGGCCACCCTGCTCGGCGGCTGCGCCACCAGCAAGGAGAAGCTGCTGCCACACGGCGACAGCACCATGCTCGACATCTGGCATCAGGAGACCGGCGGCAGCGCGGGCGGCGGCCAGGCCGCGCGGCAACTGCTCGATGCGCGCCAGGGCCTGCGCCGGCCGCTGGCCGATGCCGATGTGCAGGCGGCGCCCGGCGTGCAGGCGCGCTACACCCGTACCGCGCAGAACGAGATCTACCGCCAGTTCCACCGCCTGCCGAATCCCGACCTGGTGATGTACGTGTTCCCGCACCTGGCGGGCACCGACCCGGTGCCGGTGCCCGGCTACAGCACGGTGTTCCCGCTCTACCAGCGCGTGCAGTACGCGATGCCGGGTGAACGCGTGGAGGACTACTGATGGCCTGGTCGCTGCCGTGGTCACGCAAGCCCGACGCATCGCCTGCTGACGCCGTGGATGCGACCGATGATGCCTGGGCACGGCACGTGGCGGCCTTGGTGGCACAGGGTGTCGCCGAGCCGGGCAGCGCGCTCGGCCGGGGCCGGCGCAGGCCGGCCACCCAGGCCGACCACGATGCGCTCTATGGCGTCGCGCCGTCGTTCGCGGACTTGCTGCCCTGGGTCGAGTACCTGCCCGGCAGCAAGTGCATGTTGCTGGAAGATGGCCAGTCGGTGGCGGCCTTCTTCGAGCTGGCGCCGGTCGGCACCGAGGGCCGCGAGATGGCCTGGCTGTGGCAGGCGCGCGATGCGCTGGAGAACGCCCTGCAGGACTCCTTCGACGAGTTGGACGACAACCCCTGGGTGGTGCAGCTCTACGCCCAGGACGAGGCCAACTGGGACAACTATCTGCGCTCCCTGGCGAACTATCTGCAGCCGCGTGCGCAAGGCAGCGCATTCAGCGACTTCTACCTGCGTTTCTTCGCCCATCACCTGCGGGCCATCGCCAAGCCGGGTGGCCTGTTCGAGGATACTGCCGTGACGCGCCTGCCTTGGCGCGGCCAGGTCCGGCGCGTGCGCATGGTCGTCTACCGCAGCACGTCCGCGGCCCCGGCCTCGCGGCGCGGCCAGTCGCCCGAGCAGGCGCTGACGACGATCTGCGACCGCCTCGTCGGCGGGCTGGCGAATGCCGGCGTGAAAGCCCGGCGTCTCGGCGCGGCGGACATCCACGCCTGGCTGCTGCGCTGGTTCAACCCGAATCCGACTTTGCTCGGCGCCACTGCCGAAGATCGGGAACGCTTCTACGCGCTGACCCGCTACCCGGAAGAGCGGGAGGAGGGCGAGATCGAACTCGCCAGCGGCACCGACTTCGCGCAGCGCCTGTTCTTCGGCCAGCCACGTTCGGACGTGCCCAACGGCCTGTGGTTCTTCGATGGCATGCCGCATCGGGTGATCGTGATGGATCGTCTGCGCACGCCGCCGGCGACCGGCCATCTGACCGGTGAGACGCGCAAAGGCGGCGATGCCATGAACGCGCTGTTCGACCAGATGCCCGAGGATACGGTGATGTGCCTGACGCTGGTCGCCACACCCCAGGACGTACTGGAGGCGCACCTCAACCACCTCGCCAGGAAGGCCGTCGGCGAGACCCTGGCCTCGGAGCAGACCCGGCAGGACGTGCAGCAGGCGCGCGGGCTGATCGGCAGCGCGCACAAGCTCTACCGTGGCGCGCTGGCGTTCTACCTGCGCGGCCGCGACCTGGCCCAGCTCGATGCGCGCGGCCTGCAGCTCGTCAACGTGATGCTCAACGCCGGCCTGCAACCGGTACGCGAAGAGGACGAGGTGGCGCCGCTGAACAGCTATCTGCGCTGGCTACCGTGCGTGTTCGATCCGGCTGCCGACAAGCGCCAGTGGTACACCCAACTCATGTTCGCGCAACACGCGGCGAACCTGGCCCCGGTCTGGGGTCGCAGCCAGGGCACAGGGCATCCCGGCATCACGTTCTTCAACCGAGGCGGCGGTCCGATCACCTTCGATCCGCTGAACCGCCTCGACCGGCAGATGAACGCGCATCTGTTCCTGTTCGGCCCCACGGGTTCGGGCAAGAGCGCGACGCTCAACAACATCCTGAACCAGGTGACGGCGATCTACCGGCCGCGCCTGTTCATCGTCGAGGCGGGCAACAGCTTCGGCCTGTTCGGCGACTTCGCGGCACGGTTGGGTCTCACCGTGCATCGAGTGAAGCTCGCGCCGGGCGCGGGCGTCAGTCTGGCGCCGTTCGCCGACGCCTGGCGCCTGGTCGATACGCCGAGCCAGGTACAGACGCTGGACGCCGATGCGCTCGACGAAGACCAGACCGATGCCGGCATGGCCGTGGAAGGCGACGAGCAGCGCGACGTGCTCGGCGAGCTGGAGATCACTGCACGGCTGATGATTACCGGCGGCGAGGACAAGGAAGAAGCGCGCATGACGCGCGCCGACCGCAGCCTGATCCGCCAGTGCATTCTCGATGCGGCCCAGCATTGCGTGGCGGACAGACGCACGGTGCTCACGCGCGATGTGCGCGAGGCACTGCGCGAGCGCGCCCGCGACGCCACGCTGCCGGAGATGCGGCGCGCACGGCTGCTGGAGATGGCCGACGCCATGGATATGTTCTGCCAGGGCGTGGACGGCGAGATGTTCGACCGGTCCGGCACGCCGTGGCCCGAGGCGGACATCACCATCGTGGACCTGGCCACCTTCGCGCGCGAGGGCTACAACGCCCAGCTCTCGATTGCCTACATCTCGCTCATCAACACCGTCAACAACATCGCCGAGCGCGACCAGTTCCTGGGCCGACCGATCATCAACGTGACGGACGAAGGCCACATCATCACCAAGAACCCGCTGCTCGCGCCCTACGTGGTCAAGATCACCAAGATGTGGCGCAAGCTCGGCGCCTGGTTCTGGCTCGCCACGCAGAACCTGGACGACTTGCCGAAAGCGGCCGAGCCCATGCTCAACATGATCGAGTGGTGGATCTGCCTGTCGATGCCACCCGATGAAGTCGAGAAGATCGCGCGCTTCCGCGAACTCAACGCTTCGCAGAAGGCGCTGATGCTCTCGGCACGCAAGGAGGCCGGCAAGTTCAGCGAGGGCGTCATCCTGTCCAAGTCGATGGAAGTGCTGTTCCGCGCTGTGCCGCCCAGCCTCTACCTGGCGATGGCGATGACCGAGCCCGAGGAGAAGGCCGAACGCTTCCAGTTGATGCAGCAGCACGGCATCAGCGAGCTGGATGCCGCCTTCCGCGTGGCCGAGAAGATCGACCGTGCGCGGGGCATCGAACCGCTGGCGCTGGACACGTTGGCCTGACGGGAGCGACACGATGCGCATGCCTTCCTTCGCCCGCCGTCATCCCCGGATCGGTCTGCTGATCGTGGTGACGATTGCGGTGGCCTCGTGGATGCTGCTGCGCGCGCCGCAACCGGCAACCGAGTCCATGCCCCTGGCCGCCGCCGGGTCCGAAGCGTCGAAACCGGCCGGCCCGCCCTGGCTGTATGGCCGTGCCGATGCGCGCTTCACGGTGGTCGGGTACGCCGACCTGGAGTGTCCGTACTGCCGGGCCTACTTCCCCGCGCTCAAGCGCTGGATCGACGCCCATCCCGAGGTGAACTGGCAGTGGCACCACCTGCCGCTGTCCATGCACGAGCCGGCCGCGACTGCCGGGGCACGCCTGGCGGAGTGCGCGGGCGAGACGGGGGGGCATACCACGTTCTGGCAGGCCGTGGCGTGGCTCTACGCGAACACCCGTGGCGACGGGCAGGGTGTGCCGGCGAGCCTGCACTATCCCGAGCTCACGCCAGCCATGCAGGGCTGTCTCGAGAGCGATCGCCCCGATGCCGTCATCCGTGCTCAGGCGGTGGAAGCCGCGGAGCAGGGCATCGCGGCCACACCGGCCTTGCAACTGCGCGACCGCGAGACCGGCAAGACCCTCCTGCTGCACGGGCCTGTCGAAGGTGATGCCTTGCTGTCGGCCATCGACCTGCTCGCCGCCAGCGGTACGACCGTTGCCGAACCTGCCCATTCCGAAGACATGCCCACCGGCGGTGCCGGTGACATGCCCAGGTAGCCATCGATCTTCAAGGCTGCGGCGCGGCTCGTCCGCGTTGATCGAAACCCGTTCGCATCGCATCCCTTGACGCGAACGGCCACCGCATCCGCGGTGGTGGATGCCCGCTCGTCACCCGTTCCATCCCCATCGTCCCCAGGAGGGTTTGCCCTCCAGGGGCAGGCGCCCTCCGATCTCATCCATTGGAGGTTCGCCATGTCTCTTGTCATCGCCGACTCCCGCCCGGAGTCGCTCACCCTGATCGCCGCCCAGCACGAAGACTGGATCATCCGGCAGGCCATCACCCTGCTGGAGAACCGCGTGTTCAAGGCCGGTCCAGCGCTGGGCAGTCCCGCCGCCGTGCGCGACTACCTGCGCCTGAAACTGGTCGCGGAGCCGAACGAAATCTTCGCCGTCGTGTTTCTCGACAACCAGCACCAGGTGCTCGCCTTCGAGCCGCTGTTCAAGGGCACGGTCGACCAGACTTCGGTGTATCCGAGGGTGGTGGTCCAGCGTGCGCTGGCGCTCAACGCTTCGGCGCTGATCCTGGCGCATCAGCATCCCTCGGGGAACACCGAGCCCTCGGCCGCTGATCGTGCGATCACCGAGCGGCTGAAGAGCGCCCTGGCCACCGTCGATGTCCGGGTACTGGATCACTTCATCGTCGGCAAGGGCAGCCCGTACTCGTTCGCCGAAGCCGGCTTGTTGTAGTCCGCACCGCAGGCGTCCCTTCCGGGGCGCCTGTGGAATTTCTAGCCGGCATGGACGCGGGGCCGTGGCGTCCCAATGACGGACCACTGGGGTCACCCAGCTACTCAGGCGGTATTGCCTGCACGACGCACCTTTTGCGACGCACCTCGCTTGACAATCTACATATAGTGTGTTGATCGTCAGTGGATTCGTATATATAGTGTTAGCACTCTCGGTGGTAGAGTGCTAAATAGCAAAGCTGCCACTTATCCTGAACAAGGAGTACTCCGTGGCAGACGTGCATAAGGTTGTCTTTTACCCGGTCGGAAACGGGGACACCACCCAGATTGTCCTGTCTGGCGGCCGCCGCGTTCTCTTCGACTTTTGCCACCGCGATAGAGCCGAAGATACCGACACCCCGGAAATCGACCTGAAGTCCCGTCTCAAGGACGAACTGAAGGCAGTCGATCGCGACTACTTCGACGTGGTGGCTTTCACTCATGCGGACCTGGATCACATCCAAGGCAGCACCGACTTCTTCGAGCTTCAGCATGCCAAGAAGTACCAAGGCGAAGGCCGGATCAAGATTCGGGAGCTTTGGGTTCCAGCCGCCATGCTGCTGGAGGAGGCCGACAAGGACCATCAGCAGGAAGAGTTTGTACTGCTCCGGCAAGAGGCGCGACACCGCCTACTGGAAGGCAAGGACATCCTTGTGTTCTCGAAGCCGAAGGCGCTCGCCGATTGGCTCGAACCTCGACTGAAAGAACGGGGAGAAGCGGCTTCGGCGCGCGATCATCTCTTCATAGACGCCGGCACAATTGTCCCCGGATTCTCGCTGGCCAGCGATGGGGTTGAGTTCTTCTGCCACTCGCCTTTCATCAAGCATTGTGACGAAGGAGACATCATCCGCAACCGCGCCTCGCTGGTGTTCAACGTACGTTTCCTGGCAGATGGCGCGTATTACGACTACCTGGAAGTGGGCGATGCCACCTGGGAGGAAATGGAAGACATCGTCCGCACGACGAGGTACCACAAGAACGATGATCGCCTCGCCTGGGATCTGTACAACATCCCGCACCATTGCAGCTATCTGGCACTCAACGAGGAAGGCCAGAAAGGCGACAAAGAGACTGAGCCGAAGCCGCTGATCAAGGAACTGTTGCTCCAAGGGAAGCGCGACGCCTACATCGTCAGTTGCAGCAAGCCCATTCCAGACATCAAGGAGTCCTACGAGCAAGTGCAACCACCGCACATCCAAGCCCGCAACACCTACGAGCGCTACTTGAAGGAAGTCGGCGGACGCAAGTTTCTGGTGACGATGGAGGAGCCGAACGCCAACAAGCCAGAACCGATCGTTTTCGAGATTGCCAGCGGCGGCGTTACCTGGAAGCGTTCAGCGTCCATCGGCGCGCCGGCCATCATCACCTCAACTCCGCCGCGCGCAGGCTGACGAGCTGGATGATGCCGGATGCGTACCACGAGCTCGCTAACGTCGTAGAGGTCAAGGACGCCAGCGAACTAACGATCCCCCGTGCGAAAGCGCTGTTTGGCGCGGTCCAGCGTCAGCGCGACTATTCGCTTGTCCAGATTCTCCGCCATCCCGTTGACGGCGATCCGACGCTCGAATGTCTCGTCGTGGAGGTCGAGTGTGACGACGTACCGCCGAAGAATCCGGTCGGCATCCGGTACCGTGAGCGCTTGGCGCTGTGTGTCCCCAATGACCCCAAGAGGCTGATCGAGGTGTTGGCGCTGCGTCAGGACTTCCCGATCCTGATGCATCAGAACCAAGGCGTACCCGGCACCCCTGCGAGCCTATGCCTGTATTTCGAGCCAGCCGGAGCGGTAATGCGCACCTGGACGCCCGAAGCATTCCTTCGTCGCATCCAGTGGTGGCTGGAGAAGAGCGCCCGAGGCGAGCTACACGCGGCGGACCAGCCGGTTGAGCATCTCTTCTTTGCCAGCAAGTACGAACTCGTTCTGCCGTGGAATCTGACCGAACTCCGCAAAGATCCCGCTCTGCGTTTCGCCATCGTTCTCCGGCATGAACGCCCTGACGGCGGTTTCACTTGCTTTCTGGAACCCATTGCGAAGACCGCCCCGCGTGTCAAGACGACCAAGCACATTGAACTGGCGCTGCCCCCCATCGTGCACGGCCTCGTCGAGCGTGATCCTGTAACGCTGGGGCAACTGGCGGATGTACTGGCACGACGCGAGGTAGACCTGATTGGTCCTCTACGGGAAGCGCTACAGGCTGACATCGATGAAGCAGGCACGACCGCCTCGGCTGACGACAAGGGCACGATCATCCTCTTGCATATCCCCATTCGCCGAAGCGTCGATGCCGAGCCCGATGGCGTCGCGCATCGGGCATTCCTCGTACCGATTGGCGGCCTCGAACTCGGCATCGCCTGCGGTGCATTGTTTGTCCATGAAAAACGGTACTACAAGGACCTGCTGAACCAGCAACCAGCAACGGCATGGCGCGAGCAGCCCATCCTGCCCATGGCTGTCCTGACTCAAAACGACCGAACGGCGGCGATGCGTCAATCCGGGGTCACGGAAGAAGGGCCAGCGGGCGTATTGGTCGGCGCAGGCTCGCTCGGCAGCGCGCTGCTAAATCTATGGGGCCGCAGCGGCTGGGGACGTTGGACGGTTATCGACAAGGATCACATCAAGCCGCACAACCTCTCTCGGCACGGTGCCTACGCGCAACACATTGGCGAGACCAAGGCCACGGTGGTCGCAGGATTACATGCCGCCGCAATGGAAGGAGCGACCGAGATTGTCCCAGTAGTGGCTGATGGCTGCGACTTTGCACAGGCGGATGTTGCACAGGCGCTCGCCGGCGCCGCACTGGCCATCGACGCCTCGACCACACTTGAATACCCACGAGCGGCCAGCGTGGTCGATACCCTTCCGCGACATTTCTCCGTCTTCGTCACGCCGAACGGCAACGCTGCAGTGCTGCTTGCCGAGGATGCGAAGCGGATGCAACGGCTTCGCACACTGGAGGCGCAGTACTATCGCGCACTGATCCAGCAGGACTGGGGGAGAGTCCACCTCGACGGCCACGCGAGCACCTTCTGGAGCGGGGCGAGTTGCCGCGACATCTCACTCGTGATGCCTTACTCGCGCATCCTGGGCCAGGCAAGCACGCTGGCGGAGCAGATCCAGGCCGCTGTGGCGCGCGAGGATGCCCTGATTCGGATCTGGCAACGCGATCCTGCGCGTGGCGGCGTCGAGGTGCATGATGTGCCAGCAGTGCCCGAGCGGCGTATCGCGCTGGGTGAGCTTGACCTCTACATCGACGACGGTGTCGAACAACAGTTGCGGGTTTTGCGCCAGCAAAGCTTTCCCAACGAAACCGGTGGCGTGCTGCTCGGGTACTACGATTTCAACATCAAGGCTGTTGTCATCGTCGCCGGTTTGCCAGCGCCCTCCGACAGCAAGGCCAGCCCCGACTCCTTCGAGCGTGGCGTCGCCGGACTTGCTGAAGCGGTCAAGGACGCCGCCAAGCGCACCGCGGGCATGGTCGGCTACGTCGGCGAATGGCATAGCCATCCGCCTGGCCACTCCGCATCTCCGAGCCGGCACGATCTCGTGCAACTCGTCCATCTGGCACTCGGCATGGCCGATGACGGCCTGCCGGCTGTTCAGCTCATCGTCGGAGAGCAAGACCTGCAAATCTTGCAAGGTGCGGTGCAGTGATATGCCAGGCGAGATGATCTTGAAGATATGGGACGTTGAACATGGCGCCTGCGCCATGCTCACACATCGCTCTGCCTACGGCGTGGAAGGGCGCCTGGCGATGATCGACTCGGGTGACAACAGCACCACAGGCTGGAAGCCGAGCACCTACATCAAGCACTACCTGAAGCGCAACGTTCTGGACTACCTGTTCGTGACGAATGCGGACCTCGACCACATCAGCGATCTGAACAACCTGTGGAAAGAAGGAATCACGGTATCCACGTTCTTCCGCAATCGCAGCGTGTCACCCGAAGTCATGAGGATCATCAAGGAGGCCAGCGGCGAACTGACCGAGGACATCGAACGATACTTGGACATTCATGCTGGCTACGTCTACCCCGTGGACGTCCCCTTCGATGAGAGTATGGGAGGCATCTCGGTGCGGACGTTTTGGAACTCGACGCCACCCTTTTACGACACGAACAACCTGAGCATGGTGGCATTCTTCAAGTACGGGCCATTCAAGATTCTGTTTCCCGGCGACCTTGAGGAAGACGGATGGCTGGCGCTGCTCGAACAGCCGGCATTTCGAGCTGAGCTCATCGACACGACCGTGCTCGTGGCATCCCACCACGGCCGAGAGAACGGCTACTGCCGGGCGCTATTCGACTACTGTCACCCGCGAGCGATCGTGATGTCCGACAAAGCAATCGTCCATGATACGCAGGGGATGACTCAGACCTATCGCCAGCGCGTCATAGATCACTGGCCGAACGGAGTTCTTGTCGCCACGACTGGAAAACAGCGCCGTGTGCTCACGACGCGACGCGATGGCTGGATTCAATTCAACGTCAATGATCGTGGCGATTTCACCATCTATACGGAGTGCTATGGATGAGGGACACCAAAAACTACGGCAGCAAGACACTCAAGGGCCGCAACCTCGCATGGCTGGTGGCGACGCTCATCCTGGACTTTCTCGTCCTTCTGGTCCTTGCCTTCCACACCGCGATCGAGGATCTGACGCCGACTCGACTGGCGGCCGTTCGCGCCAGCCTGACCGCACTGTTGCCGATCCCGGTGCTGATCTTCTCGTCGCTGATTTCGGCCGACCACAAGGCCATCCTCGTATTCTGGCGCTGCAAGCATCCGTTGCCGGGTTCGCGTGCCTTTTCCGTGCACGCGCCGGCGGATCACCGCATCGACCTGACGAAGCTGAAAAAGAACGTCGGCGAGTTCCCTGTGGGTGAACGCGACCAGAACGCGAAGTGGTATGGCCTCTACAAGCAGGTCGATTCAGACCCCTCGGTCGTGGACAGCCACAAGAACTATCTGCTGTTCCGCGACATTGCCGCGATGTCGCTGCTGCTCGTGCCCATAGTTCCCGCGGTGATGTATTTCAGTGGGTTGGATACGCCTCGCATTCTGATCTCGACCGCTTGGTTCCTGGGTCAATATCTGGTCGCGGCATTCGCTGCGCGCACGACAGGCATCCGCTTCGTGCAGAACGTGCTGGCCGTGCATGCCAGCCGGAAAGTGACGAACTCGCGGAAGAAGGAGGCTGATGGATAGGTTCTGGTGCAGCCTCGTACACAAGGTCCTCCAGATGGCAGCGTATTGATCTTGACGGGAGCTTCCAGCTTCCCCGTTTTTTGCATCCTGAGCAGCCCATAACGCTCGCTGCTGTTGTCGCGTCAAACCGGAGAGTGCCGATTCCGGTTTGACAGTCGCTTCCATCGCCCCCCTGGAGTCGACTACCCACCCTGATCGTTTTCACGGTGGCTCGACATGCCAGCTCCCATATCCAACCCATTTGTAGCGCAGTGGCGCCTGCTTGCGGCCGGACTCTTGGCTGTGCTGCTCGGCCCCTCCGCCTGGGCCGCCGATGTGCTCGTCGTCACCGACAGCCGTCATCCGGTGCAGGCCCCGGCCGGCGTGCGGATCATCGAGCTGGACCAGGCCACGCGCATCAAGGTCGAACTCGCCGCGCACCTGCCGGCCGACCCGCAACAGGCCGCAGCCCTGGTGCGGCAGCGGTTGCATGACGGCGGCGAGGCCCTTCAACGCCGCATCGGCCACGCCTACCAAGGTGTCGCGGATGCCTGGGGACTGGGCATCGCCAAGATTCCCGCCGTGGTGGTCGATCGACGCTATGTGGTCTACGGCGAGCCCGACGTGTCCCGCGCCGTCGCGCGCATCAACGCCTACCGGAGCGCGCAGCCATGAGCCTCCTGCTGGCATGCCGCCGCCTGCGCGCCACCGTCGCCTCGCTGCTGCTGAGCGCGGCCACGTCGACGTTCGCCCTGGACACCGCCACCATCGTCTCGTCGGCGCTGTCCCCCGACTGCCTCGAATACCGCGTGGTCGGAATCTGCTACTGGCTGTACTGCACGCCCTTCGGCTGCTCGGTGCGCACCTCCGTCAAGGTGCGCCACTACGTCCCCGATGCGGTGGTGTCTAGCTACTCGAATACCGGAGAAAACCCGTGGCTGGAAGTCAGGGCGATGAGCATGCCTAACCCGACCGCGAAGGCTGGCGGTGACGGCACGACCAATCACGACAACGAGAACAACCTCGCCAAGTTCAAGAACGCCGATGTCATCGGCCATCCGGCCGGGATGGTGTTCAGCCAGTTCGCCAGCGCCTCCGGCTACACCTGCGAAGGCGCGGGCACGGCCTTCATGCCGTATCTGCTGAGCACGCTCGACACGATCGCCTGGCGCTACAACATCCCGGAAGCGTTCTACCCCGAAGCGCTCATCCCCGGCCGGCGCGAAATCGGTACGCGCACCGGCCTGAACCTCTGGGGCAACGTGTATCCCCGCGGCGGTTTCTTGCACCAGACCGACGACCACAAGAGCGGCGCCGTGGTCGCGCAGCGCGCCGGCGACATCGTGACGCGCCGCAACCAGATTCACGTGTACCAGCCTCTGCTGGCCAACGCCCGCGACGGCTACTGGCCGGCCGGCGCGCTGATGGAGACCGACGCCTCGACGGGCAAGTGGCAGGAGCTGACGCCCACGCTCTCGAACAGTTGCGTGGTCTTCCCGCACAGCCGCACCCGCGTGCAGGCCCAGCAGGGCGACTACGCCTGGGCATTGTGGCGGCCGTACTCCTGCTGCCGGCGCCGTGGCCAGGTCTTCCTCGGCAGCGTCGATTTCATGTGAGGAACCCACGATGAACGCCTCCCTCCCTGACTTCCTGCGCCGCGCGAAGCCGCACCTGCGGGTCACGCTGCTCGTGGCGGTCATCACGCTGGTCGTCGGCGTCGCCTGGGCACAGACCCGCATCGACCCCAATGGCGTGAACGTCAGCGGCAGCGTGATCGGCGACGACGTGCTCTACAGCATCGGCGGCGGCCGGGCCGTGTCGATGGGGGGTGCCGGCAACATGCAGAGCATCGGCGTCGGCGTCGGCTGGAACAGCAACCTGATCTGCGGCGACATGAGCATCACCACGACGCTGCAGAACCAGCTCAACGGCATCACCAACGGCTTCCAGACGATCATGAGCAACGTGATCCAGAACGCCACCAGCGCCGTGGCCTCGCTGCCGGCGCTGATCATCCAGCGCGCCGACCCGGGCCTGTACAACCTGCTCACCAACGGCATCCTGCAGGCGCGCCTGGATTTCGACCGCTCGAAGATGACCTGCCGGGCCATCGCCAATCGCATGGCGGACATGGCCGGCGGCCAGGCCGGCTGGGACCAGCTCGCCGAGGGGATGGCGCTGCGGGATGCGGTCAGCAGCACCGACGCCGTCTCCGCCATCGAGCGGGCCGAGTCCAACAAAGGGAACAACGGCGTGCCATGGGTCGGCGGCGGCAACGCGGGCGGCTCCGGTCAGAGTTCGATCAAGGTGGTCGGCGATGTGACGCGCGCGGGCTACAACCTGCTCAACGGGCGCAGCGCCACCGATACCTCGTCGATCGCGCGCAGCGCCTGCGGCAACCGCCTGACCTGCCAGACCTGGTCGTCGCCCCAGGCGGCCGCGGACTGGGCGACCCGCGTGTTGGGCGAACGCGAGCAGCGCACCTGCGAAAACTGCACGAAGACCCAGACCACGCCTGGCGTCGGGCTGACGCCAATGATCCAGGAAGAGTACGAGACCAAGCTGCAGGCGCTGCAGGAACTGGTGACGGGCGCCCGGCCGACGACGCTGGCCAATCTCGACGCAGCCGGCAGCAGCTCGCTGCCGATCACCCGCGGCGTGATCGAGGCCCTGCGTGACGAACCCGACCAGGACGTGCTGGGCCGGCGCCTCGCGTCCGAGGCGGCGCTGTCCAGCGTGCTGGAGAAGGCCCTGCTGCTGCAACGCACGTTGCTGACCGGCAAGAAGGAGCCGAACGTCGCTGCCAACGAGCTGGCCGTGCAGGCGGTCGACCAGGAGAACAGCGCGCTGGAGCAGGAGATCAACAACCTCAAGACCGAACTGGAGCTGCGCCGCACGCTGGCCGGCAACTCGGCGATGGCGATCATCCAGCGCCACAGCACCCGCGCGGCCGGCTCGCGCGGCGTCTTCGAGGGCGACACCACACGCGACCGTCTGCGGGAAGTCCAGAAGCCGCGGAGCGGTACGCCATGAGCCGGCTGGCCTGGCTGCGGCTGCCATGGCTGTTCAACCGCCGCGTCGGCGTGGCGCTGCTGTGGACCTTGCTGGTGGCCGCCGCCGCGGTGGCGGTGAACATCGCCGGCATCCACGTGGTCGGCGGCGTCGAGGGCTGGCAGCACTGGCTGCAGGCGCACGCCGGCCACTTCTTCGTGTGGCGGCTGTGCCTCTACGGAGCGACGGCTTACGGCTGGTGGTGGATGCGTCGGCGCCTGTTGCGGCGGGAGCCGTCCCGCGAGACGCATCAGCGCCTGCTGCGCACGGCGATCGCGGCCGTGATCGCCGTGGTCGCGCTGGAAGTCAGCCAACTGTTGCGGCACGGCTGAGACCGGGAGGCAGGCATGACGCTCTACACCACGGACTACCTGGAGTATTACCTGACCCTGGTGGCTTGGGTGGTCAACAACGGCATCTGGAGCATTCTCGTGGCCAGCGGCGTGTTCGCGCTGCCGTTCGTGGCCATCGTGATCCAGGAGTGGCTCAAGGCCCGCAGCGAAGGTGCGGACGAAGGCAACAAGGGCGTGCTGTCGTCGATGCGCATCGAGAACCGGGTATGGGTGGCGATCGTGGTCATCATGTTCGCCGGCATCCCGTTCATCCCGGTGGATCTCGCCACGATCAGGTTCGACACCACGCGCTCCGCGCAATGCCAGGTCAACGTCCCGCTGCCCAACGACACGGGCTGGTCCAACGTCTACACGGCGCTCAACGACCAGAGCGCGCTGGTGCCGGTGTGGTGGTTCTTCATGCACGCGCTGTCGAAAGCCGTGACGGGCTCCGCGGTGGCAGCGATTCCCTGCGGCACGGACCTGCGTCAGATTCGCATGGATGTGGATGCCACGCGCATCGACGATCCGGTGCTGGCACAGGAGGTCGCCGACTTCACGCACGACTGCTACGGGCCGTCGCGCGCCAAGCTGTTCATGAACCGGCCGACGCTCTCCGACGAGCAGATGAACGACGTCACCTGGATCGGGTCGAGTTACTTCCTCGACACGCCCGGCTTCTATGACACCTATCGCGCCAAGACCCCACGCACGGCCTGGCCCTACGACGCGACCCGCGATGCGGGGCTGGCACAGGTGGACAGCGGCGGCGGCTATCCGTCCTGCCGGCAGTGGTGGGCCGATGGCGGCCAGGGACTGCGCAGCCGGCTGCTGGCACAGGTCGACCCGGACCTGCTGACCCGCATCGGGCGCTGGGTGGGCTTCCTGTCGCAGAGCGAGGTCAATGACTCGGTGATCCGCGCCGTCGTCTCACCGCGGCAGCAGAAGATGAACCAGGGCGCCGTCTACACCGATTACGGCGGCCAGATCGACAAGACGCTGCCGAACATCGTCACGCGCGGCGCGAGCGACCTGGGGCTGACCGTCGGCTCGCTGGGCTTCTTTCCGGCGATGGACGTGGTGCGCCAGGCGCTGCCGATGGTGCTGACGATGCTCAAGATGGCGCTCGTCATCTGCATCCCGCTGGTGCTGCTGATCGGCACCTACGACCTGAAGACGGTGGTGACGGTGAGCTGCGTCCAGTTCGCGCTGTTCTTCGTGGACTTCTGGTTCCAGCTCGCGCGCTGGATCGACAGCACGATCCTGGACGCGCTCTACGGCTGGGGGTTTGGCGCCGACAGGCCGCACACGAACTTCGATCCGCTGATCGGCTTGAACAACGCCTTTGGCGACATGCTGCTCAACTTCGTCATGGCGATGATGTTCATCGTGCTGCCGACGTTTTGGGTCATGGCATTGGCTTGGGCAGGCGTTCGCACGGGAAATATCGTGCAGGGGTTGTCCACCGCCACCTCGGACGCCAAGGGCGCTGGGGGGCGTGGCGCTGGTATGGCAATGAGCGCCGTATCGAAGAAGTGACCGCCGTTCAGTCGTCGTCGGTCACATGCGGGTCGATGCGCCAGTCGCTCTTGTCATAAAGCCCGAAGCCGTTGGGGCCTTCCCTCCACTCGGGTTGCGGTTCCTCTTGATCAGAGTCGTCGTGCTGCACGAGCCATGCAGCAGTCACCGCAAAGGCAAGCAGCAGGGCCAGCCAGAACGCGGAGTAGAGCAGCGCACCGAGCACGGCGAGCTTGACGATCCAGAGCACCGCCGTCGCCGCGCCCGCGGGCACCCCGCGCGTCACCAGCCAGCCGGCGACACGCTGCTCGCGGCGGAGGTATCCACGCCAGGCACGGCCAGCCCCCCGGCCCAGCCGGTGGCTCCAGCGCCCGTTGTGCGTGTTGGTGCTCATGCTCATATGCCTCGGCTTCAGTGGTGCCTCACCTCGCGGAGCGGCCGGTCGTGGCCTGCCCTCCAGCATAGACCGCGATCAGGAGGGCGGGTTGCGGCCGGCAGAGCCGGGTTGGCTCGGGCCGCAGGTCGATTAGATTCTGAGCGATAAATCAAACCTTATGCTACTTTCCCTGCACGTTCTTGCAATGGCTCTAGGGGTCGATTGGATTCTGTGTTATTTTTATAGCATGAATGGAAATTCTCGGCACCAGGTAATCAAGCGACTGCAGGCGGGACTCCCCCGTGGGGCGCCGTTCGACCTTGCCACCCTGAGCCAGTTCGGGGTGTCGCCCCAGCTCGCCGCCCACTATGCCGACGGCGGGTGGCTCGTGCGCCTGGCCCATGGCGTCTATGCCTTCCCGAACGATGAGTTCGGGGTCTACGGTGCGCTGAAGTTCCTGCAACAGCGCGTGCCCGGCCTGCACGTCGGCGGCAAGAGCGCCCTGGCCCTGCAGGGGGTGCGGCACAACCTGGGCAGCCGGGAGGCGCTGGTGCTGTGGGGCGACGGTCGCTTCGCGTTGCCGGCCTGGTTCACTTCGCGCTTTCCGGCCCGCTACGTCCACGCCCGCCTGTTCGACTGGCCGGACACGGCGCTGGCCGGCAAGACCCTGACCACGCCGCCTGGCCTGCCCGAGGATCTGCGGGTGGCAGCCCCCGAGCGTGCCGTGCTGGAGCTGCTGTACGAAGCCGGCGTCAAGCAGAGCCTCGAAGAGGCCCGCAACCTCTTCGATGGACTGCGTTCCCCCCGCAAGGACTTGCTCGGGCAACTGCTGTCCTGCTGCGCCAGCGTGAAGGCCGTGCGCCTGTTCCTGACCTGGGCGCGCGAGACCAGCCTCGTGGACGTCGATGCCCTGCTGGAGCAGTACCCGGTTCGCACCGGCAGCAACACGCGCTGGATGAGCCGGCTCGATGACGGCACCTTGCTGAGCCTGAGACCTCATGGATAAGACCTACGCGGACACCGTTCGCCTGCTGCTGGCCGTCGCGCCCGACGTGTTCGCCAACGACATCTTCGCCATGAAGGGCGGCACGGCCATCAACCTCTTCGTGCGGGACATGCCGCGCCTGTCGGTGGACATCGACGTGGTGTACCTCCCGTGGCAGACGCCGCGCGACGAAGCGCTGCAAGCCATCAACCAGGAGCTGGCCGCCATCGCCGCGCGCGTTGCGCCACTGGGCGTGCAGACACGCCTGGTTCGCGCCAAGGACCTGGGAGACACCAAGCTGATCGTCGAGAACGACGCCAGCCAGGTGAAGATCGAGGTCAACGTCGTGTTCCGCGGCAGTGTGCTGCCCGTCGAGCGGCGGCCGCTGAGCGCCAAGACCAGCGATCTGTTCGGCGTCGAGTTCGAGCTGCCGGTTCTGGCACCGGACGAGCTGTACGCCAGCAAGCTGGTGGCCGCGCTGGATCGACAGCACCCCCGCGACCTGTTCGACGTGTGGCAGCTCTACGAATCGGGCGACATCAGCGACGGCATGGTCGAGTGCTTCGTGATCTATCTGGCGGGCCACAACCGGCCGCCCCACGAAGTGCTGTTCGGCAACGACAAGGACATCGCCGGCGAGTACGAGCGGGCCTTTGTCGGCATGACCGAAGTGGACTGCTCCCTGGAGACGCTGCTCGACGCTCGCGCCAGGATGCGGCGCGAGCTGCCACAGCGACTGAGCACCGCGCACAAGCAGTTTCTGAGCGGGCTGGCGCGCGCAGAACCGGACTGGTCGCTGGTGCAGTGCCAGCACGCCGCGCAACTGCCGGCACTGCGCTGGAAGCTCGCCAATCTCGAAACCTTCCGCAAGCGCCGTCCCGACGACTTCGCAGCGCAATCCGCCGCCCTCGACACCGGCTTGGGCCAGAGCTGACGAACATCCCGCAGCTACCGGCTTGCCGGGATTGCCCCATGCCGCATTCATCGTGGCACCCGCGCAGCAGCGGCCCTATACCCAAAAGCTTCCGACAAAGGCCAAAGGGCTGGGAAGGGGCAAAGGAAGGGCGCCAAGGGGAAAGGCCCTATCCTGAAAAGGCCAAAAGGCGCCCCGAGCAGCCCGTCATCCGGGGTTCGCCATGCTCTCGCTGTTCCAGCGCAAAAGGGTGCCACCCGCCGCCGGCACACCGCCCACATCCGCCATCGAAACTCCGAAAGGGGCGATGCGGCCGGAGTCGGCCGCATCGCTGCTGACCACGCCGCGTCGGCAGAAACTGCTGGAACACATCTGGCAGCGCACATCGCTCTCGCGCCGGCAGTTCGCCACGCTCTACCTCGCCCCACTGGAGCGCTACGCCGAATTGGTCCAGCAGTTCCCGGCCTCCGAGAACCACCACCACGCCTATCCGGGCGGCATGCTGGACCACGGCCTGGAGATCGTCGCCTATGCGCTGAAACTGCGGCAGTCATACCTGCTGCCT
The DNA here is from genome assembly GCF_059760925.1 of Achromobacter sp. 1011791174. Lineage (NCBI taxonomy): Bacteria > Pseudomonadati > Pseudomonadota > Betaproteobacteria > Burkholderiales > Alcaligenaceae > Achromobacter > Achromobacter sp. 1011791174. The sequence goes on along the minus strand of NZ_JCBANH010000011.1, from coordinate 32,600 downwards.
GCGGGCGTCACGCCGGAGGCACAGGCGGCCCAGGCCGAAGCCTGGACTGCAGGCACGGCCTACGCGGCCCTGCTGCACGACATCGGCAAGATTGCGGTCGATCTGCACGTCGAGCATGCCGACGGCAGCGTCTGGCATCCCTGGCACGGCCCGCTGCGAAAGCCCTACCGCTTCCGTTACCGAAAGGAGCGCGAGTACCGCCTGCACAGCGCCGCCACCGGGCTGCTCTACGCGCGCCTTCTCGATCGGGACATCTTCGACTGGCTCAGCGGCTATCCCGACCTCTGGGCCGCGCTGCTGTACGTGCTGGCCGGCCAGTACGAGCACGCCGGCACGCTCGGCGAGCTGGTCGTGCAGGCCGACCAGGCATCGGTCGCCCAGGAACTCGGCGGCGATCCCAGCAAGGCGCTGGTGGCGCCCAAGCATGCTCTGCAACGCAAATTGCTCGACGGCTTGCGCTACCTGCTCAAGGAAGCGTTCAAGCTGAACCAGGCCGGCCCGGCGGACGGTTGGCTGACCCAGGACGCCTTGTGGCTGGTGAGCAAGACCGTCTCCGACAAGCTGCGCGCACATCTGCTATCGCAAGGCATCGACGGCATTCCGGCGAGCAATACGGCGGTGTTCAACGTGCTGCAGGATCACGGCATCGTGCAGCCAACGCCGGATGGCAAGGCGATCTGGAAGGCTACTGTCACCAGCGACGCCGGCTGGTCGCACGCCTTCACCTTCCTGAAACTCTCGCCGGCGATGATCTGGGATGCCGCCGACCGGCCGGCGCCGTTCGCAGGCCGTGTGCAGGTCGAAGAGGAACAGGCGGAGCCGACGCCGCAGGCGACAACGGTGGCCGATGGGCCGCGCGCCGAAGGCATCGAAGCTGCATCCGCGAGCACGGCGCCGATCGCATCCGCAGCCATGGACACCGGCGTGGCCGCGCTGCTCGACCTGCTGGGCGACACCGCTCTACCCACAGCGCCGGAGATCGCCGAGGCCGAGCCGACCCCTTCGACCGTGCCCCCGCCGCAGATGAGCCTCGCGCCTTCCCAGGATCGCGCGGAGCCCTCCGGGGCGCACTTCATGGCCTGGCTGCGTCAGAGCATCCAGACGCGCAAGCTCATCATCAACGACGCCAAGGCCCTGGTGCATACCGTCGTCGGTACGACCTACCTCGTCAGCCCCGGCGTGTTCCAGCGCTACGCGCAGGAGTACCTTCAAGTCGCCGCGCTGGCCAAGCAAGAGAAGCTGGAGGGGTGGCAGTGGGTACAGAAGCGCTTCGAGAAGCTGGGACAGCACCGCAAGCAGCCGAGCGGGCTGAACATCTGGACCTGCGAAGTCACGGGGCCGCGCAAGTCGCGCCGGCTGCACGGCTACCTGCTCGCCAGCCCGGATGCGCTGTTCCAGGAGACGCCGCCAGACAACCCATACCTGCGGCTCGTCAACGAGGCCGCAAAGCGCGAAGATTCAGCCCTTGGGGGCAAGGACGACGATCAGGCGTAGTCATGCGACCGCTGTGCGGGCCGGCTTCAATCTGCGGATGGGGCCGACTCTGCCAGCTTGGCTTCGGTCAGAGTCATCAAGTGGGCGGAACTGCATTTCAGCGCACGGGCAATCTTGAGGATGAGAGGGAGCGTGGGGACATGCTCGCCGCGCTCGATCTTGCCCATGTGCGACCGTTCGATGCCGGCCATGTGGGCCAGCGTTTCCTGAGCGATGCCCTGGTTGGTTCTTTCTTCCCGCACGGCAGCCCCAAACGCGATGGCTGGTTCCGCTTCGTAGGTAGTGGTGCCGGTGGGGCGGCCCCTTTGGATCGAACGCTTTGGCATTGCCAAGAGCGTCGAACACGGTCACGATTTAAACCACGTTAAACTTAACTCATTCAACGGCTTCGAGATCAGTTGCCACGAGTTCACCGCCTGGGGGAGCTGGACGTGGAATCGAGTGACATCACCGCCGAAATTCGCATGGCCGTCCTCGGCGAATGGGTGCCTCCCCAGCTCGCCGACGTGCTCGCCCTGCAGCGTGCCGAAGAGCCGGAGACCCATGCCGTCCTGGCCGGCTGGACAGATCCCGGTCGAGGCGCGGAGCTGCCGGACGACGGCTTCGACTTCGCCTTGTCTGCGGTTGCCCGGCAGTGGCCTGGCTGGGTATGCGAACCGCTGTGGCATGACACGCTGGCGGTCGCCGTGGCCAAGCGCTCCCACCTGCTGGCCTACCGTGAAGTGCCGTGTCAGGAAGTGCTCAAGCAGCCGTTGATCTGCTCGCAGTCCACGGCTCATGAACCATGGCGCATGACCGTGCAGCGCGTGTTCGAGAACGCGCTGCAGGAGCGGGAGCAAACGGTGGAGACATTCGATGTGGTGATGACGCTGGTTGCCGCCGGGTACGGGATCACCATTGCGCCCGCCGCGAGACTGGCGAGCTACCTACGCCGAGGCATCGCCATGCGGCCGCTGGCCGGCGCACCAACGATCGTGATGGCTTACCTGCTCCGTCGCGAGGCTTCCTTGTCGGACACCCAGGCAAGATTCGCCCACCGCGCGCGCTTGGTGTCCTGACGGACGCGTGGGGATCGCGGTTTCGCCACGATCCCGCATTCCTGCTGCTAGGCGACCCCGACTCGCGGCGGGGTCCATTCGCTCTCCTTCACGGCTGTGCTCACCGCTATGACGAGCTTGTCGAGATTGCCGGCCGTCACGCCCTCCAGTGCCGAACGCCCCCGCAGCATCGAGCGCGGTTGCAGCAGTGCATGGTAGATCTGCCAGGGGTCCGCACCCCTGGTCAGCTTCAGGACGGACTGGATCAGCTCGTGCTTGAGTGGGTCGAGGTGCCAGTCCGGCACGCGCTGGCCGCGGTTGCCTACGTTCAACGCCAGCAAGTTGCCCGCCTTGATCTCGTAGCTGATCCACCTGCGGGACTTGCCCGCCATCTTGGCAAACGCCGCGACGGGAAGGTTGTGCGGCGCTTCGAAGACATCGAACAGTTCCATCCTCTCGCGCTGAATGTCCGAAGGCACCAGCGGCGCGGCTGATCGAGGGGGCGCAACCGCCGGCAGCCGATGTGCGGCGGCAGAAACCAACGGCATGGCGTCACCCGGCTTCGTCACCAGCAGGATTGGCGAAGCGCTAACCGGCGTGGAGGGTGCATTTGCGGTTTGCTCACTCTGGAATGCGGGCACGCCTTCCAGATGCACGGTGAGTGGCATGCTGGCCGCCTCGACCTGGTTCTGCTCGAAGAGGTCGAGCCGATCGGCCCAGTCCTGCATCATGCGGCGACGCTGCTCCACGTACTCGGCATGGTTGTAGGTCGCGCTGACCTTGTTGGGATCGACATGCGAGAGCTGTGCATCCACCCAGACCTTCGGGTAGCCGATCTCGTTGAGCGCAGTGGACATCGTGCCGCGGATGCCGTGCCCAGTCAGGCGTTCCTGATAGCCCATGCGCTTGAGGGCACCATTGAGGGTGTTCTCGCTGATGCGCTTCTTCAAGTCGCTGTCGTGCCGGAAGAGGTGGCGCTGGGCCGGCTTGAACTCATCCAGCAGGTGCCGGACGATCTCCATGGCCTGAATCGACAGCGGCACGATGTAGGGCGGGATGTCCTTCGCCTGCTGCCGCTTCTTGCGCATATCCAACTGGAGTTGCTTCACGACGTCGGGCGGGATGATCCACAGCCCACGGTCCAGATCGAATTGATCCGGCGTCGCCTGTCGCAGCTCTCCGGTTCGCACGCCGGTCAACAGCAATAGCCGCAGCCCGAGCTGGGTCTGCCGCCTGCCGCGATAGCTGCGTAGCCGCTGCAACAGCTTCGGCAGCTCGGCCATGCGCAGGAACGGGTTGTGATTGACGGGTGGCAGTGGCATCGCCACCACATCGAGATCGGAGGCGGGGTTCTGTTCCAGGCCCGGCACGATCACCAGCGCGTAGCGGAACAGTTGGTTGAACCACGTCCTGACTTTCTCGGCGACGGAGAGCGCCTTGCGCTTCTCGATCTTGGCGATCACCTCCAAGAGGTCGGGACGCTTGATCTCATAGACCGACCGCTTGCCCAAGGCGGGCAGCACATCCTTGTCGAAGATGCGCGGAAGTATCGAGAGGGTCGTCTGCCGGCCTTCCTTGAGGCTGAGCCCGCGATGCTTGAGCCACTTGCGATACACCGCCTCGAAGGTGTTTTCGTCGGCGAGCCGGACAGCGGTGCGCTTCTGCTTGCGGTGAACGCGAGGATTGGTGCCTTTGGCCAGCAGGGCGCGCGCTTCGTCGCGCAGGCTGCGGGCCTCGCGAAGCGTCACCTCCGGGTAGGTGCCGAGCGACATCCGCTTCTGCTTGCCCGCCCAGTAGTAGCGGAAGTGCCAAGTCCTGCCCCCTGCAGCCGTGACGGCCAGGGAGAGGCCATCCAAGTCAGGGAGGGTGTATGCCTTGCCAGTTGCCTTGGCCTGTCGAACGGCCAGGTCTGAGAGTGCCATGCTCTTGCTCCTGAACATGAGTCAGGAACCAGATGCTGGTCACGTCGACCTCGCCCCTCCATCAACAATCCGGAATCAGCCGCGCCCGCAAAAATGGACTTGTTTGTGGACTTAAAAGTCCCGGCTGTAGGCGGATCGCAATGGACCACGGCAGAACATCAAAGAGAGGAAAAGTCCTTGTGTGGCAAGGACTTGCAGACTCTCTTGGACTTCTGCGGAAGTCCGCAGATTGATGCAGTGGAGCGGGTGATGGGAATCGAACCCACGCTTGAGGCTTGGGAAGCCGCCGTTCTACCATTGAACTACACCCGCTCTGAGTGTCGTGCCCCGGCATGAAACCAGGGCAGAGGCGGCGATTATAGCGCGCGTTCGCCGCGCCCGCCCTTCACTCGATCACCCCGCGCGCGCGTAGCGCATCGCGCTGTTCCTGGCTCAGGCCGGCCGAGGCCAGCACGGCGTCGGTGTGCTCGCCCAGCGTGGGCGCGCGTTCCCGCACGGCGCCGGGGTTGTCGGACAGATGGGGAAAGACGGCCGGCATGTCCACGGCGATGCCGCTGGCGGCCCGCACGGTGGTGATGGCCTCGCGGGCGCGGTAGTGCGGGTCGCGGGCGATGTCGGCCACGGTATAGATGCGGCCCGATGGCACGTCGGCCTCACGCATGGCGGCCAGCACCTCGTCGATGGAACGCGCGCGGGTCCAGTCGCCGATGGCGCCGTCGATCTCGGCGACGCGGCGGGCGCGGCCATCGTTGTGCGCCAGGTCGGGATCCCGGCCCAGGTCGTCGCGGCCGATGCGCGCCATCAGGCGGACGTAGATGGCGTCGCCGTTACCGGCGATGAGTACGTAGCCGTCCCGGCAGGGATAGGCGTTGGACGGGGCGATGCCGGGAAGCGCGGCGCCGGCTGGTTCGCGCACCGCGCCGAAGACGGAGTATTCCGGCAGCAGGCTTTCGCTGAGGTTGAACAGGCTCTCGTACAGCGCGGCATCGATGACCTGCCCCTGGCCGCCGCGCGCGTCGCGCTGGTACAGCGCCAGCAGCACGCCCAGCGCGCCGTGCAGGCCGGCGATGGTGTCGCCCAGCGACAGGCCGGCGCGCACCGGCGCGCGGCCCGGCTCGCCGTTCAGGTAGCGCAGGCCGGCCATCGCCTCGCCGATGGCGGCGAAGCCCGGCTCGCGCGCCTTGGGGCCGGTCTGGCCGTAGCCGGACACGCGCAGCATGATGAGGCGCGGATTCAGCGCGTGCAGCGCGTCCCACGACAGGCCCCATTTCTCCAGCGTGCCGGGGCGGAAGTTCTCGATCAGCACGTCGGCCTCGCGCGCCAGCAGGCGCACGATGTCCTGGCCCTCGGGCTGGCGCAGGTCCACGCACACCGATTGCTTGTTGCGCGACTGGGCTTCCCACCACACGGACGTGCCCTCGTGCAGCAGGCGCCACTTGCGCAAGGGATCGCCCTGGCCAGGCGGCTCGATCTTGACGACCTGCGCGCCGAAGTCCGCCAGCGTCTTGGCGGCGAAGGGGCCCGCGATGAGTTGTCCGAGTTCCAGCACGCGTATGCCGGCGAGTATCTGCCCTGCCATGTCGCCCTCCCGGCGCATCGACTTGATGATGGAAGGCAGTGTGCGCCATGCGGGCGCGCCGATGGAATGGACGATTCGGGAAGGGGGCATTCCCGGAACGAGAAGACCCGGCAACCGGCCGGTCCGCACGCTGGCCTCGCGCGCGACCGCCAACGCCTTCACGTCCCGCGTCCTGCTCGACAGCCGACGCCGCCGCGCCCCGCCGCGCCGAGGATCCGCGCCCGCCCCTACTGCTGTCCGCGCAGGTGCGCCAACAGCAGCCGCGCGGGCACGGGCAACGCGTCGGCGTCGCGCACGCCCAGCAGCAGGCGGCGGCTGGCCCAGTCGTCGGTCAGCGCGATCAGGCGGATGGGCATGGAGCGCGCGTGCGGCTCGGCGGCCAGCCTCGGCAGGATGCCGACGCCGCCGGTGGCCGCCACCATGCGGCAGATCGCGTCGAAACTGCGGACCTGGATGCGCAGCCGCATCGCCCGGCCCAGCCTGCCGCTTTCCTCGGCCAGCCGCGTCGCCAGCGAGGTCGCGGGCGGCAGACCCACGTAGTCGTAAGCCAGCGTGTCGGCGAAGGCGACGCGGGCCTCGCCAGCCAGCGGATGGCGCTGCGGCACGATCAGCACCAGCTCGTCGCGCCGGTAAGACGTGGTGACGAGGCCAGGCGCGGGCGTGCGGTCGGCGAAGATGCCGATGTCGGCGCGGTTCTCCTGGACGGCGGTGACGATATCGTTGCTGTTCTGTTCTTCCAGATCGATGCGCACGGCCGGATGCGCTTCCATGAAGGCGGCCAGGTCCTCGGGCAGGAACTGGGTCAACGACGAGGTGTTGGCGGCGATGCGCACCTGGCCGCGCACGCCCTGGGCAAAGTCGGACAGGGTGCCGGCCATCTGCTCCACTTCCTGCAGCACGCGCAGCGCGTGCACCAGACAGGCCTGGCCGGCCTCGGTCAGCTCGACGCCGGCGGCGTTGCGGTAGAGCAGCTGGGTGTCCAGCGCGGCCTCCAGGTCGGAGATGCGCTTGCTGGCCGCGCCCACGGCCAGGTGAGACTGGCGCGCGCCGGCCGAGATGCTGCCCTGGCGGGCCACCGAGACGAATAGCGAGAGCGTGACGAGATCGATGCGGGCGATGTTCATGGCGGGACTGGCGGCGCACCATCGCCGCGGCTGCACTATAGCGCGCGGGGCGCAGGGCGCGGAATGATCGTGTCCCCATTTAACGTTCCGCAGCGGACCGCGCGCCCCCGCCCTGCCACTACAATCCCGCCTATGACAACAAACAGCTTTGCGAATCTTCCCGTGAACACCCCCGCAATACCCGGCAATTCCGACTCGCCCGCCCCGGTTTCCCCGCAGACCGAAGCCGCGCTGGCCAGCGCCGCGCACGCGCCCAACAGCCCCGGCGCCGCCCACATCCGCAGCTTCGTGCATCGCCGCGGCCACATCACGCAAGGCCAGCTGGCCGCGCTGGAGCAACTGCTGGGCAAGTGGTCCCTGCCCTACGCCGCGCGCCGGCTGGACCCGGCCGCCGCGTTCGGCCGCGAGGCGCCGACGGTGCTGGAGATCGGCTTCGGCATGGGCGAGACCACCGAGAAGATCGCGCTGGCGCGTCCGGGCGACAACTTCCTGGGCGTGGAGGTGTTCAACGCGGGCGTGGGTTCGCTGCTGCGCCGGATCGAGGATTCCAGCATCCAGAACCTGCGCATCATCCAGCACGACGCGGTGGAAGTGGTGCGCGACATGATCGCCCCCGATTCGCTGGCCGGCGTGCACATCTATTTCCCCGACCCGTGGCCCAAGAAGCGCCATCACAAGCGCCGCCTGATCCAGCCGCCGTTCATCTCGCTGCTGGCCAGCCGCATCGCGCCGGGCGGCTACATCCATTGCGCCACCGACTGGCAGGACTATGCCGTGCAGATGCTCGAAGTCCTGGGCAACGAGCCGCTGCTGAAGAACACCGTGGACGGCTACGCGCCGCGCCCCGACTACCGCCCCCAAACCAAGTTCGAGACGCGCGGCCTGCGGCTGGGCCACGGCGTCTGGGACCTGATCTTCAAGCGAGTCGCCTGATGCTGTATCCGCAGATCGAACCCTACCGCCACGGTTTCCTGGACACGGGCGACGGCCACCAGATCTACTGGGAACTCTGCGGCAACCCCCAGGGCAAGCCGGCGGTCTTCCTGCATGGCGGCCCCGGCAGCGGCTGCTCGCCGGTGCAGCGCCAGCTGTTCGATCCCAGCCTGTACAACGTGCTGCTGTTCGACCAGCGCGGCTGCGGCCGCTCCACGCCGCACGCCAGCCTGGAGAACAACACCACTTGGCACCTGGTCGCGGACATCGAGCGCCTGCGCACCGAGATCATGGGCGCGGACAAGTGGCTGGTGTTCGGCGGATCCTGGGGTTCGACGCTGTCGCTGGCCTATGCCGAGACGCATCCCGCCCACGTCAGCGAGCTGGTGCTGCGCGGCATCTTCACGGTGCGCAGCGCCGAGATCCGCTGGTTCTACCAGGAAGGCGCGTCCTTCCTGTTCCCGGACCGCTGGGAGGAATACCTGGCGCCGATACCCGAGGCCGAGCGCGGCGACCTGGTCCAGGCCTATCACAGGCGCCTGACCGGCGACGACCCCGTCGAGCAGCTGCGCGCGGCCAAGGCCTGGAGCAAGTGGGAAGACAGCACCATCACGCTGCTGCCGAGCCCGCGCCACCAGCAGAGCCACGCCGCCGACCGCGCGGCGCTGGCCTTCGCCCGCATCGAGAACCACTATTTCGTGAACGCCGGCTTCATGGAAGAAGGCCAGCTGATCCGCGACGCCTACAAGCTGCGCGGCATTCCCGGCACCATCATCCAGGGCCGCTACGACGTCTGCACGCCGGCGCGCACCGCCTGGGATCTGCACCGCGCCTGGCCCGAGGCCGAGTTCCACCTGGTGCCCGACTCCGGCCACGCTTTCGATGAACCCGGCACGCTGGCGCGCCTGATCGCCGCCACCGACGCCTACGCCAAACGCTAAGGAGACGCGCATGCACATCACCCTGAACGGCGACGCCCGCGAATTCCCGCTCGACACCACGGTGGTCGAGCTGCTGGACACGCTGGGCTATGCCGGCAAGCGCGTGGCGGTGGAACGCAACGGCGAGATCGTGCCCAAGAGCCAGCACGCGCAAACCACGCTGGCCGACGGCGACCAGATCGAGATCGTGGTGGCGGTGGGCGGGGGCTGAATGCCCCGCCGCCGGGCGGATCCAGTGCGTCCCCGGAAGGGCTGCGGCAACGCGGCCCTTTTGCTTTACAAGGCCCCGACGGCGCGGCCTGGGCGTGATGATCTGCCGCAAGCGCCGTCAATCCATGAGCCGGACCGGGCTTTCCCGCAGCGCGGCCGGGCGTCATAATCCGTAGCGAACATGTGTCAAGGCAGGTCGGCCGCGAGCCGGGCAGCCCTCCATGGAAGTTTCCCGCCTGGTGTCGCGGCTGGTCGGGCAACGCCACAACAAGACCGATCCGGGAACCACGAAGCGTGAGCCGCAATCCATTCCCCTCCCCTGCCGCCCCGCCGCAGTTCAGCGCGCAATTCGACAGCCGCGTCACGCCCGACGCGCCCGACATCTGGCGCACCCTGGTGCGCCCCTACGTCGATACCCAGATCGAAACCGGCATACAGCCCTTCACCGCCCAGATGAGCGGCACCCACCTGGGCGACAGCCTGATCAGCCGCAGTACCTGCTCGGCCACCGTGCAGCACCGGCGCACCGCGCTGGACGTGCGCCGCAGCCAGGTCGACCATCTGCTGATCCAGCTGTTCGTCGCGGGCGGCACCCGGGGCGACTATGGCAAAAACCCGGTCGATATCCGCGCCGGCTCGATCGGCCTGCTCGATCTCGGACAGACGCTGGACACCCGCACCACGCTCATTTCCACCATCACCCTGACCGTGCCGCGCGACCGCCTGCCGACGGCGCTGCGCAGCCGCAAGCTGCACGGCGCGCTGCTGGATCCCGGACAGGGCGCGACGCGCATGCTGGCCTCGCACCTGTCGCAGCTGGCGCAACACGCATCCAGCCTGACGCGCGAAGAGATGTCCGCCTCGGTGAATGCCGGGCTGATCCTGCTCAGCGGCAGCCTGTCGACGCTGCGCGACGGCGCGGACGACGGCCCGGCGCGGCAGGTGGTGCGCAATGGCATGCGCCGGCTGGTACGGCGCCATATCGAACGCCATCTCGACGCCGAGCAGCTGTCGCCGGAGACGATCGCCGCGGCGATGGGCATCTCGCGCTCCAGCCTGTACCGGCTGTTCCTGCGCGACGGCGGCGTGAACGCCTATATCCAGGGCAGGCGCCTGGACAGGTGTTTCGATGAACTGCTGCTGGCCGCCGGCGGCCACATCGGCATCGCGGAGCTTGCCTACCGCTACGGCTTCTCGAGCGAAAGCGCGTTCAGCCGGGCGTTCCGCCTGCGGTTCGGCGCGTCTCCCAGCGAGGTGCGAGCCCATGCCAGGGGAAACGGCGACGGCGAATCGGTCGACATCAGGTCGCGCGAGGATGCCGCCATGATCCAGGCCTGGCTTGCCGATATCCGGCAGCCGGCCGCCGCCGCCGGCTAGCGCGGCGCGCCGTAATGCCGGACATCGGCCTGCCCGGACGCCGGCGCTGTACGGGTAGGATCGCGATCCTGGCGGATCGTCAGCCATTTGCAGCCAACTCGCACGCATTCTTGCGTAGTCTGGCGCATGGCTAGCAACCTGTTACACGTTTACCCCTCGTCTGCCGGCAAGCGCGCGGGTAATAATCCCCGATGCCGCGCGCAACCGGTACACGGGCCGGGCGCCCTGCCATCCATCGCTCTTTTCCCACCGTAACAGCAACATAGATAAAGGAATCACTATGGGTCTGCTCAATTTCATCAAGGACGTTGGAGAAAAACTCTTCGGTGCCAGCGAAGCCAAGGCCGCCACCGTCGACGAGCTGAAGAAGGAACTGGACAAGCACGGCCTGAACGCCGATGGACTGCAGATCGCGGTCGACGGCGACAAGGTCACGGTCAGCGGCACCGCCGCCAATACCGAAACCGCCGAGAAGATCGCGCTGGCGCTGGGCAACACCGTGGGCGTGGCCCAGGTGGACAACCAGCTCAAGGCCACCCAGGCCGCCCCCGAAGCCAAGATGTACACGGTGCAGAAGGGCGACAACCTCTGGAAGATCGCCGAGGCGCAATACGGCAAGGGCCAGGGCGCCAAGAACACGCTGATCTTCGAGGCCAACAAGCCCATGCTGACCAGCCCGGACAAGATCTATCCCGGCCAGGTGCTGCGCATCCCGCCAGCGGCCTGAATGCCCGCGCAAGCATCCGAATAGCCGGAAGGCGCGCCCGCGCCGCCCGGCTGATCGCGGCACTGATCCCCCAGATTGCCGCGATGACTTGGCCAGACGCAATGTCTGGCCATTTTTTCGCGCCGCCGCGCGAAAGCCTTACTTCATCCCGAAGCGGCCCAGCCCCTTCAGGCCGCCCATGGCGCGCATCATCTTGGCCATGCCGCCCTTTTTCATCTGCTTCATCATGCCCTGCATCTGGTCGAACTGGGCCAGCAGGCGGTTCACTTCCTGCACCGGCACGCCGGAACCGGCGGCGATGCGGCGCTTGCGCGAGGCCTTGATGAGTTCAGGCTTGGCGCGCTCGGCCGGGGTCATAGAATTGAGGATGCCTTCCGTGCGGCGCAGCTGCTTCTCGGCCTGGCCGCCCTGCAGCTGGCCGGCGGCCTGCTGGAACTGGGCCGGCAGCTTTTCCAGCAGCGAGCCCATGTCGCCCAGCTTCTTGACCTGGCCGAGCTGGTCGCGGAAGTCGTTCAGGTCGAACTTATTGCCCGACTTGATCTTGGACGCGAGCTTCTGCGCCTCGGCGATGTCGATGTTCTTCTGCGCCTGCTCGACCAGCGACACGATGTCGCCCATGCCCAGCACGCGCTGCGCCATGCGCTCGGGATAGAACGGCTCCAGGCCGTCGAGCTTTTCCGAGACGCCGACGAACTTGAGCGGCTTGCCGGTGACGTGGCGCACCGACAGGGCCGCGCCGCCTCGGGCGTCGCCATCCAGCTTGGTCAGCACCACGCCGGTCAGCGGCAGCGCGTCGGCGAAGGCGCGGGCGGTGTTGACCGCGTCCTGGCCCTGCATGGCGTCCACCACGAACAGCGTTTCCACCGGCTTGACCAGATCATGCAGCGCGCGGATCTCGCGCATCATGGCCTCGTCGATGCCCAGGCGGCCGGCCGTGTCCAGGATCAGCACGTCGTAGTGATGGCGGCGCGCGTGGTCGACCGCGTTGCGGGCGATGTCCTCGGGCTTCTGGCTGGGGTCGGACGGCAGGAAGTCCACGCCGACCTGCGCGGCCACGGCCTTCAACTGCTCGATGGCGGCGGGACGGTAGACGTCGGCCGACACCACCAGCACTTTCTTCTTGCCGGTCTTGCGGCCATGCTGAGTGTGCTGGCCCTCGGATAGCCAGCGCGCCAGCTTGCCGGTGGTGGTGGTCTTGCCCGCGCCCTGCAGGCCGGCCATCAGGATCACGGCGGGCGGCTGCACGGCCAGCGACAGTTCGCCGGAGTCGGCGCCCAGGTCGCCGCCCATCAGCGCGGTCAGTTCCTTGTGGACCACGCCGACCAGGGCCTGGCCGGGGCTGAGGCTGCCGGCGACTTCTTCGCCCAGCGCCTTGTCCTTGACCCGGGCGACGAACTCGCGCACCACGGGCAGCGCCACGTCGGCTTCCAGCAGGGCCATGCGCACTTCGCGCAGCATCTCCTGGGTGTTGGCCTCGGTCAGGCGGGCTTCGCCGCGCAGCGTCTTGACGACGCGCGACAGGCGTTGAGTTAGGTTATCGAGCATGAGAGGCGTTTCCGCTTAAACTAGTCGACTCGAACGGTGGCCGCCCGCGCGAATTCCGCGCTTTCCGGGTCATTTGGACCCCGGCCCCATCCTGACGACGGTTTCTATGTCACTAGGCATTGTATTTCACGCGGCGGCCGCCCTGGCCTACGCGCTGCTCGGGGGGGCTTTGTGGCTCCGGCTGGCCGGCGCTGGCGCCGGCGCCAGCGGCATCGAACAGACCGGCAAGATCGCCCGCGCCTGCCTGCTGGGCGCCCTGGTGCTGCAGGGCATCGGCCTGCAACAGGCCATGCTGGGCGCGCAGCACCTGTTCATCGGCTGGGCGCTGGCCCTGTCGGCGGCCATCTGGCTGGGCATGGTGGTGTTCTGGCTGGAAAGCCTGCTGGTGCGCATCGACGGTCTGCAACTGCTGCTGCTGCCGGCCGCCACCATCGCCAGCGCCCTGGCGGCGCTGTTTCCCCAGGGGCAGTTCGTGCCTCACGCCAACGACGCCTGGCTGCGGGCCCACCTGCTGATCGCGCTGGCTGCCTATGGCCTGATCACCATCGCCGCCCTGCACGCCATGCTGATGGCGCTGCTGGACCGCCACCTGCACCGCCCGCTGGACGCGCCGGCCGAGCGCAGCATGATCGGGCGCGTGCTGGATTCCCAGCCGCCGCTGCTGGTGCAGGAGCACCTGCTGTTCGTGATCATCTGGATCGGCTTCGCCGTGCTGTCGCTGGCGGTCGTGTCCGGCTCGATCGCCTCGCTCAAGCTCACCGGCAAGATCCTGCCCTTCGACCACAAGACCGTCTTCACGCTGCTGTCCTGGGCGACCTTCGGCGTGCTGCTGCTGGGCCGCCACGTCTGGGGCTGGCGCGGCCGGGTGGCGCTGCGCTGGACGCTGACCGGCTTCGGTTTCCTGATCCTGGCCTACACCGGCAGCCGGTTCGTGCTGGAAATGATTCTGCATCGGGGTTGAACGTGGGCAAGCTGCTGTTCTGGATCGTCATCATCATCGCGGTGCTGTGCGTGGCCCGCATCGCCGCCCGCATGGCGGCGGCGCGCGACGCGCGCCCGGTTTCCCCGCCGCCCAAGCCGCCCGCCCAGCCCGGCGGCGGCGCAGAGGCCATGGTGCGCTGCGCGCACTGCGGCATCCATCTGCCCCGCTCGGAAGCGCTGCTGCAGAACGGCCGCACCTGGTGCAGCGCCGACCACGCGCAGCGCGGACCGACCGGCAAATAGCCGGCAGATAGCCCACGAACAACCCACGAACGCCGCCCGCAGGCGGCAAATGAGCGACGATCAGCCGGCCGCCTGCCGGTTGCGCGCCTTCGGTCCGCCGCATCCGGCCCGCTGTCCCTGGGCATGTCTCCAAGCTTGGCATAATGGCCGCTGGAGACACACACTCACCGAGCATCGAATTGCCATGGCCCTGCAACTGGATCGACATGGCTGGCTGAGACCGGCCCCCGGCGTCACCCTCATGCCCTCGCCCAACCGCGACGCGCGCCCCGCCGGCGCGCAGGTGTCGCTGCTGGTGCTGCACAACATCAGCCTGCCCCCGGGCCGCTTCGGCGGGCCGGAAGTGGCCGGCCTGTTCCTGAACCGGCTCGACTACGGCTCGCATCCCTGGCTGGAACGGCTGCGCGGCCTGCGCGTGTCGGCGCACTTCTTCATCCGCCGCGACGGCGCCGTGATCCAGTTCGTGTCCACCGAGGACCGCGCCTGGCACGCCGGCGTGTCGCGCTACGCGGGCCGGGAACGCTGCAACGACTTTTCCATCGGCATCGAGCTGGAGGGCACCGACACCCTGCCCTACGCCGACGCCCAGTACCAGGCCCTGCGCCAGCTGGCGCCGGCGCTGCGCGCGCGCTACCCGCTGGCCGCCGCCTGGGGCCACGAACACATCGCCCCGGGCCGCAAGACCGACCCCGGGCCGGCTTTCAACTGGACGCGCTTCGGGCGCGAAAACGGCTTCGCGCGGCGGCAACTGCCGCCCGCCTGATGCGCCGTCTCATCACTCAAGGAACGGATATGCTGAAGATCTGGGGACGCCTGACGTCCGTCAACGTGCAGAAAGTCATGCTGGCCGTGCGCGAACTGGCGCTGCCGCACGAGTTCATCCTGGCAGGCGGCGAGCATGGCGTGGTCGACACGCCTGACTACGCCGAGCGCAATCCCAACCGTCAGGTGCCGGTAATCGACGATGGCGGCTTCGTGCTGTGGGAGTCGAATGCCATCGTGCGCTACCTGTCGGCCCGCTACGGCGTGGGTTCGCTGTGGACCGAGGATCTGGGCCTGCGCGCCGATGCCGACCGCTGGATGGATTGGCAGGCCACCGAGTGGCAGCCCGCCATGGTGCCGGCCTTCAAGGGCCTGGTCCGCACGCCCGAGGACAAACGCGACCGCGCCGCCATCGACGCCTCGATGCAGCGCGCCAATGCGCGCGCGCTGATCCTGGAACGCGCGCTGCAGGGCCGCGAGTTCATCGCCGGCCGTCAGCTGAGCATGGGCGATATCGCGCTGGTGGCCTCGGCGCACCGCTGGCTGGGCCTGCCGGCCGAGCGGCCGCAGACGCCGGCCCTGTCGGCCTGGTACCGCCGCATCATGATGCGTCCGGCCGCCCAGGGCGTGCTGACGCTGCCGCTGGCATGATCCAGCCCAGTTCCGCCGAGATCCGCATGGCCGCGTCACACACCACCGGCACCATCTCGTCCATGCGCTCCAGCGACATATAGGGCACGGTGCTGGACACGCTGATGGCGGCCACGATGCCGCTGGAGGCGTCGCGCACCGGCGCCGCCACGCAGCGGATCGACGGCTCGTTGTCTTCCAGGTCGAAGGCATAGCCCTGCGCCGCATAGCCGCGCATGCGTTCGCGGAACGCCTCCCAGCCCTGCTGCCCGCCGGGCGCGCGCGACGACACCGGGCCGCCCACGCGGTGCAGCGCCTTCCATTGCGGCTCGTCCGCATCCAGCAGCAGCGCCTTGCCCACGCCCGTGGCCGCCAGCGGCATGCGGTGGCCGACGCGCGAGCGCATCTCCAGGCCCTTCTTGCCGGGAATCTTTTCCAGGTACAGCACTTCGTCGTTGTCGCGCACCGCCAGATGGATGGTGTCGCCGGTCAGCTCGGCCAAGCCGTCCAGGTACGGACGCGCCAACGTGGCCAGCGGAAAGGCCTCGCGCGCCTGGAAGCCCAGTTCGATCAGCTTGGGCCCCAGCGCATAGCCCACGCCCGGCAGCACCCGCAGATAGCGTTCCTGCACCAGGCAGCTGGCCAGCCGGTGCGTGGTGCTGCGCGCCACGCCGATGCGGGCGCACAGCTCCTTCAGGTCGCGCGCGCCGTCGGCCACGGCCTGCACCACGGCCAATCCGCGCATCAGCGTCTGCGTGCCGGCGGGCGCGGCGGCGTCGGGGTCCAGGGGCGTGAGGGAGGAGGCATCGGTCATGGGAATCATCACGGCGGCGAGCGCGGGAAAGAAGACTGGAAGGCGGGAAGACGGGCGGGAAATGCGAGGGACTGCGAGGATCCGCGTGTGATGGCGACAAGGACGGGCCTAAATTTTCCCTATATATGGGATTAAATTCTATATTTTGAGAATTTTCAAGCGCTGATCTAGAATTTTTCCCAACGCCCGGCCGCCGCCCCTTGCGCGAGTCCCGGGCCTGGACACAACAAGGTCCGCGCCCTCCTTGCGGTATCCCGAGCCGGCGCGGCCAGACACGAGACAAACTCAGATGACATCCGCCACGCCCGCCCGCGCCGCCCTGATCGCGCTGGACTGGGGCACGTCCTCGCTGCGCGCCTACCGCCTGGACGGCGCCGGCCGCACGCTGGACGCGCGCCACCTGCCTTGGGGCATCATGCGCCTGCCGCAACCGCTGCAGGACGGCGCCGCCACGCCGGCCTTGTCCGGCTTCGAACTGGCCTTCGAACAGGCTTGCGGCGACTGGCTGCGGGCCGAGCCCGCGCTGCCCGTGATCGCCTGCGGCATGGTCGGCAGCGCCCAGGGCTGGCAGGAGGCCGCCTACCTGGACGTGCCGGTGGACCTGGACCGCATCGGCACGCTGCTGACCGTGGTCGAGCGGCCCGGCGCCACGCCCGTGCGCATCGTGCCCGGCCTGATCCAGCGCCACGGCCTGCCCAACGTGATGCGCGGCGAGGAAACCCAGGTCTTCGGCGTGCTGCGCGACGCCCGCGCCATTCCGGACGCCGGCCTGCTGATCGGCCTGCCCGGCACGCATTCCAAGTGGGTCGGCGCGCGCAACGGCCAGGTCACGCACTTCGATACCTTCATGACCGGCGAGGTCTACGCCGCGCTGCGCGGCCACACCATCCTGGGCCGCACCATGAGCGATGCCGCCGCGCCCGACATGGCCGCCTTCGAACGCGGCCTGAAGGTCGCCGGCGCGCCGGAAGGCCGCGCCGGCGTGCTGTCCACCATCTTCAGCACGCGCGCGCTGGGCCTGACCGGCGAACTGGCGCCGGCCTCGCAGGCCGACTACCTGTCGGGCCTGCTGATCGGCCACGAGATCGCCGCCCTGGCCGCCATGCTGCGCGCGCAGGGCCAGGCGCCCCGCATCGTCCTCTGCGGCGAACCGGCGCTGTGCGAGCGCTACACGCTGGCCATGACCCACTACGGCCTGGGCGCGCCCGAGCAGGCGCAGAACGCCACCGAGCGCGGCCTGTGGCACCTGGCGCTGGCCGCCGGGCTGGTCCCCTCATCCTCGATTTCCGCCTAGGAGCCCATCCATGACGCATCCCGGTCTGCAAACCGCCATGGCCCATTGCGGCCTCATCGCCATCCTGCGCGGCATCACGCCCGCCGACGCGGCCGCCACCGCGCGCGAACTCTACGCCGCCGGTTTCCGGCTGATCGAAGTGCCGCTGAATTCGCCCGAACCGTTCGCCAGCATCCGCGCCATGCGCGACGCGCTGCCGGCCGACTGCCTGGTCGGCGCCGGCACCGTGCTGGATCCGGCCGACGTGGCTCGCGTGAAGGACGCCGGCGGCGAGATCATCGTCATGCCGCACAGCGACCCCGCCGTGATCCGCGCCGCCAAGGCCGCCGGCCTGGCCTCCAGCCCCGGCGTGGCCACGCCCACCGAGGCCTATGCCGCGCTGGCCGCGGGCGCCGACGTGCTGAAAATGTTCCCCGCCGAACAGCTCGGCCCCGTCGTGCTCAAGGCCTGGCGCGCCGTGCTGCGCCCGCCCGTCGCGCTGGTGCCGGTGGGCGGCATCACGCCCGACAACCTGTCCACCTATGCCCAGGCGGGCGCCAGCGGCTTCGGCCTGGGCTCCGCCTTGTACAAGCCCGGCCAGACGGCCGCCGAAACCGGCCAGCGCGCGCGCGAATTCGTCGCCGCCTGGCAACGCGCCTATCCCGCCCAGGAGACCCAAGCATGAAGATCACCAAGCTCACCACCTACATCGTGCCGCCCCGGTGGTGCTTCCTGAAGATCGAGACCGACGCCGGCATCGTCGGCTGGGGCGAACCCGTGGTGGAAGGCCGCGCGCACTCGGTCGCGGCCGCGGTCGAGGAACTGTCGGACTACCTGGTCGGCAAGGACCCGCGCAACATCGAGGATCACTGGACCGTGCTGTACCGCGGCGGCTTCTATCGCGGCGGCGCCATCCACATGAGCGCGCTGGCCGGCATCGACCAGGCGCTGTGGGACATCAAGGGCAAGCACCTGGGCGTGCCCGTGTCGCAGCTGCTGGGCGGCAACGTGCGCGACCGCATCCGCGTGTATTCGTGGATCGGCGGCGACCGCCCGGCCGACACCGCCGCGGCCGCCAGGAGCGCGGTCGAGCGCGGCTTCACCGCCGTGAAGATGAACGGCACCGAAGAGCTGCAATACATCGATTCGTTCGACAAGGTCGAGAAGTGCCTGGAGAACGTGGCTGCCGTGCGCGACGCGGTCGGCCCGAACGTGGGCATCGGCGTGGACTTCCATGGCCGCGTGCACAAGCCCATGGCCAAGGTGCTGATGAAGGAGCTGGACCCGTACAAGCTGATGTTCATCGAGGAGCCCGTGCTCAGCGAGCACTACGAGGCGCTCAAGGAACTGGCGCCGCTGACGTCCACGCCCATCGCGCTGGGCGAGCGGCTGTACTCGCGCTGGGACTTCAAGCGGGTGCTGTCCGAAGGCTATGTGGACATCATCCAGCCGGATCCGTCGCACGCCGGCGGCATCACCGAAACGCGCAAGATCGCCGCCATGGCCGAGGCCTATGACGTGGCGCTGGCGCTGCATTGCCCGCTGGGCCCGATCGCGCTGGCCACCTGCCTGCAGATCGACGCCGGCTGCTACAACGCCTTCATCCAGGAACAGAGCCTGGGCATCCACTACAACGCCGCCAACGACCTGCTGGACTACGTCAGCAACCGCGAGGCGTTCGCCTACCAGGACGGCATGGTCATGATCCCACAGGGGCCGGGCCTGGGCATCGAGGTCAACGAGGAATACGTCAAGGAACGCGCCGCCGTCGGCCACCGCTGGCGCAACCCCGTCTGGCGCCACGCCGACGGCAGCTTCGCCGAATGGTAGGCCGATAGAGGAACGCGAGAGAGGAGACCCCCTTGACCACCGCCACCCACCTGGGCGCGCAAGGCGCCCAGCGGCCGACCCGCAGCCGCTATCTCATCATGGTGATGCTATTCATCACTGTCGTGATCAACTACCTGGACCGCAGCAACCTGTCCATCGCCGCGCCCGCGCTCAAGGACGAGTTCGGGCTGGACACCGTGCACGAAGGTCTGATCCTGTCGGCCTTCGGCTGGACCTATGCCGCCATGCAGATTCCCGGCGGCTGGCTGGTGGACCGCGTGGCGCCGCGCGTGCTGTACGCCGCCGCGCTCATCTTGTGGTCCGCCGCCACGTTCTTCATGGGCTTCGCCAGCAGCTTCATCGTGCTGTTCGTGCTGCGCTTGGCCGTGGGCGCGCTGGAAGCGCCCGCGTATCCGATCAACAACCGCGTCGTCACCACCTGGTTCCCGGAAAAGGAACGCGCCACCGCCATCGGCTTCTACACGTCCGGCCAGTTCGTCGGCCTGGCCTTCCTGACGCCGGTGCTGGCCTGGCTGCAGCACCACTACGGCTGGCACATGGTGTTCGTCAGCACGGGCCTGTTGGGCATCGTCTGGGGCGTGGTGTGGTTCATGGTGTACCGCGAGCCGCGCCAGTTCAAGGGCGCCAACGCGGCTGAGATCGAGCTGATCCAACAGGGCGGCGGCGTGGTCGACCTGGAAAAGCGCGTGACCGAGGAAGATGCCCCCACGGCGCGCCCGCAAGACGGGCTTCCTGCCCCCCAAGGGGGCGCCTTTCGCCTTGGGGCGGCCCGGCGGCGAAAGAAAGCGCCTTTCAACTGGAACGACCTCGGTCTGGTCATGTCCCAACGCAAGCTGTGGGGCGTGTACCTGGGCCAGTTCTGCCTGACCTCGACGCTGTGGTTCTTCCTGACCTGGTTCCCGACCTATCTGGTGAAGTACCGCGGCATGGACTTCATCAAGTCGGGCTTCCTGGCCTCGGTGCCCTTCCTGGCCGCCTTCATCGGCGTGCTCTGCTCGGGCGTGCTATCGGACTTCCTGATCCGCCGCGGCGCCACGGTGGGCCTGGCGCGCAAGCTGCCCATCATCCTGGGCCTGCTGATCTCCACGTCCATGATCGGCGCCAACTTCACCGATTCCACGCCCTGGGTCATCTTCTTCCTGGCCGTGGCCTTCTTCGGCAACGGGCTGGCCTCGATCACCTGGTCGCTGGTGTCGGCGCTGGCGCCGGTGCGGCTGCTGGGCCTGACCGGCGGGGTGTTCAACTTCGTCGGCAACCTGTCGTCCATCTGCACCCCGATCGTGATCGGCTTGCTTGTGTCCAAGGACAGCTTCGCGCCCGCCATCGTGTACGTGTCCTCGCTGGCCCTGCTGGGCGCGCTGTCGTACATCCTGCTGGTGGGCAAGGTGGAACGGATCGAAGCCTGAGTCCCCGTCCGCGCGCTTGCCGCAAAGCCCTTGGCCTGTTCAGGCCAAGGGCTTTTTTCTTGGATAGCCCGGTTCTGCGCGACGGCCTCGCGCCGTGGCCGCGCAGACCGCCGGCCGCATCCACACATGCGCTAAATCCTGCGCCCTTCCGCCTGCGCGCCATGGTGACCATGGCTTGTCCGCTCCATTTTTGTTATGTTATAACAATCCAAATTGTCCAAAAACTGCTCACTGCGATCGGTGTGCCCCCCAGCGCCGTTCGCCGCGCGCCGTGGCGCCACGGTCGCCCGCAGCACCCCTCATTCAGGAAACTCCCTCCGTGCTCGAAGCCATCGGCCTGACCAAGCGCTACGGCGACCAGACCGCGCTCCATCCGCTGACCCTGCGCATCGCGCCCGGCGAGATCTATTGCCTGCTGGGCGCGAACGGCGCCGGCAAGACCACCACCATCAACCTGTTCCTGAACTTCATCCAGGCGGACGGCGGCAAGGCGCTGATCAACGGCCTGGACGTTGCGCGCGAACCGCTGGAAAGCAAGCGCCACGTGGCCTACATCCCGGAACAGGTCAACCTCTACGGCACCCTGAGCGGCCTGGAGAACCTGAGCTATTTCGCGGCCCTGGCCCTGGGCGAGACGCCGCCGCGCGAGCGCCTGCTGACGTGGATGGCGCAGGCCGGCCTGGACGCCACGGCCGCCGACAAGCGCGTGGCCGCCTATTCCAAGGGCATGCGCCAAAAGGTCTGGATCGCGGTGGCGCTGGCCAAGAACGCCCGCGCGCTGCTGCTGGACGAACCGACCTCCGGCCTGGATCCGTCGGCTGCAGCCGAGTTCACCGAGCTGCTGCAACGCGCCAGCGACCAGGGCGTGGCCATCCTGGCCACCACGCATGACCTGTTCCATGCCCGCCAGACCGCCACGCGCATCGGCATCATGAAGCGCGGCCGCCTGGTGGAGAACCTGGACAGCAGCCAGATCAGCGACATCGACCTGCAGGCCCTGTACCTGGAGCACATGAGGACTGCCGCATGATCGCGCTGATCGCACTGAAGGATCTGCGCGAGCGACTGCGCGACGGCCGGCTGTACTGGGCCGGCGGCATCGTCGCGCTGCTGCTGCTCACCGCGCTGGCGGTGGGCTACGCACACCAGCGCAATGCGCGCGTCGAACAGGCCGCGGCCCAGGATGCCGACTACCAGGACTGGCTGCGACAGGGCGCTCGCCATCCGCACGACGCGGCCCACCAGGGCATGCATGTGTTCAAGCCCGATCCCGCGCTGGCGCTGCTGGACCCCGGCATCAATCCCTATATCGGCAACGCCATCTGGCTGCAGGCGCACCGGCAGAGCGAAGTGAAATTCCGGCCGGCGCAGGACGCCACCGGCCTGCAGCGCTTCGGCGATCTGTCGGCGGCGTGGATCCTGCAGGCGCTGGGCCCGCTGCTGGTGATCGTGCTGGGCTTCAATGCCTTTTCCGGCGAACGCGAACAAGGCACGCTGCGTCAGGCGCTGAGCCTGGGCGTGGCGCCGCGCCAGCTGCTGTGGGGCAAGGCGGCCTCGCTGGGCCTGAGCCTGCTGTTGCTGCTGGCGCCGGCGGGCCTGGTCGCCGCCGTCGCCGTGGCGCTGGCCGGCGGCGGCGCGGACGCCGCGCTGCGCTATGCGGCCCTGCTCGGCGGCTATGCGCTGTATCTGGCCATCTTCGTCTTCATCACGCTGGGCGTCTCGGCGACCGCGCGTTCATCGCGCGTGGCCATCACCGTGCTGCTGGCGATCTGGATCGCCAATACCGTGGTGGCCCCGCGCGTCATGGCGCAGGCCTCGCGCGCGCTTTATCCCAGCCCCACGCGACTGGAATTCAACCAGGCGCTGAACGACGATCTCAAGGCCACCTCGGACCGCGTCTGGATGCAGGCTTTCGGCACCACCGAACGCTGGAGCCGCGACGTGCCGCTGAACCAATGGGGCTTGGCGCTCAAGCTGGACGACCAATCCAGCTACAAGGTCTATGACCGCCACTACGGCCGGCTCTGGGACACCTGGGAACGCCAGCAGACGGTGCAGGAAGCGGCCGGCTGGCTGATGCCGCTGCTGGCGCTGCGCGCCTATTCGGCCTCCATGGCAGGCACCGATTTCGCGCATCACCGCGACTTCACCGTAGCCGCCGAAGGCCAGCGCCGCGTGATCCAGGATCTGGTCAGCGCCGATCTGGTGGCGCATGCGGATCCGCTCGGGCACCAGCATTTCTCCTACAAGGCCGGCGCCTCGCTGTGGGCCCGCGTGCCGGCCTTCGATTACCACCCGCCCGCCGCCGGCTGGGCGCTGCGCCACGGCGCGCTGGCCCTGCTGATGCTGTGCGCCGGCCTGGTCCTGAGCCTGGCCGGCGCGCTGCGCGCCGTCGCCCGCCAACCCCTGCTGTAGGAACGCGACGATGTCCGCCTCCCCGACCCCGCGTTTCTTCCTGGTCCTGCGCCACGAGCTGCGCCTGCTGCTGCGCGAACACGTGCTGTGGCTGGCGGGCGGTCTGTTCCTGCTGCTGGTGGCCTACGCCATGTTCAACGGCCTGCTGCAGACCACCCAGCGCGACGCGGCGCAGGCCGCGCTGGCGCAGGCCGACGCGCAGGCGCGCGACCGGTTGCAGGCCCAGCTTGAGCGCATCCTGGCCGGCCAGGAAACGCCCACGCCGTTCGGCAATCCGGCCAGTCCCGCCAACGTAGGCGGCGGCCTGGGCGGGCAATACGCCATCCTGCCCAGCCTGCCGATGGCGCCGGTGGCGCTGGGCCAGACCGACCTGTTCCCCTCGCAGTTCAAGGTGACCTATCAAAGCAAGGTCAACTTCATCCACAACAACGACATCGAGAATCCCTGGCACCTGCAAAGCGGGCATTTCGATCTGGCCTTCGTGGTGGTGTACCTGCTGCCGCTGCTGATCTTCGCGCTCAGCTACAACCTGCTGTCCGGTGAAAAGGAGGACGGCACGCTGCGCCTGCTGCTGTCGCAGCCGCTGACGCTGGGCACCCTGGTGGCCGGCAAGATCGCGCTGCGCGCCGCTGTGCTGCTGGGCGCGGCGGTGGCCGTGCCCCTGGCCGCGCTGCTGCTCGCCCGGCCGCAACTGCTGCACGCCCCCGCCGCCGCCATCTGGTGGACCTTGCTGGTGGGCGCCTATGCGCTGTTCTGGTTCGCGGCGGCGGTGGCCGTCAATGCCTATGGCCGTTCGTCGGCCGCCAACGCCGTGACGCTGATGGCGGCCTGGGTGCTGCTGGTGCTGGTGGCGCCCGTGCTGCTGAACCTGGCCGCCACCTGGCTCGAGCCCGCGCCCTCGCGCGCCGAACTGGCCACGCGCACCCGCGTCGCCACGGCCCAGGCCATGATGCGCAACGCCGACCAACTGTCCACCGACTACGCCCACATGGACCGCCCCGAAGTGCTGCTGCCCAAGGACGGCCGCATCGACATGCATGGCCGCGCCATGGGGCATGCGCGCATGCAGCGCGAGGTCGACAAGGCGATGCAGCCCGAGCTGGACCGCTACGACGCGCAGATGGCTCGCCGGCAGGCGCTGATCACGCGCTACAGCCTGGTGTCGCCGGCCGCCGTGGCTTACGAGGGCATCACCGCGCTGGCCGGCACCGGCGAGCGTCGCCACGCCGCATTCATGCGCCAGGTCGACCGCCATCATCGCGCCTGGAAGAACTACTTCCTGCCGCGCATCGACGCCGGCATGGCGATCGCGCCAGCGGATTTCGCCGCCATGCCGAGATTCCACTGGCAAGAAGAACACCCCGGCATCGGACACGCGCAGGCCGTACGCAGCTTGATGCAGCTGCTGCTGCCGGCCTGCGCCCTGCTGCTCCTGGCGGCCTGGCGGCTGCGCCGCTATCGCCTGGCCTAGCGTCCGTCCGCCAGCCCTGACCGGCGCGCCTCACACGCTTGAACCACGCACCAGAAGAGAACCCATGAGGAAAGTCCTGTCCATCGCCGCGGCCTTCGCGGCCTGCGCGCCCGTGGGCGCCGAAGAAGCGCCCGAGCAGTTGTCCCCCATCACCGTCGAGGCCCGCGACGAGCAGCCCGGCCTGCGGCTGGAATCGCGCAGCGGCACAGCCTCGCGCCTGGGACTGACGCTGCGCGAGACGCCGGCGTCGGTGGAGATCCTGTCGCAGCAGACCATGCAGGAACGCGGCGCGCGCACACTGAGCGAGGCGCTGCGCGGCGCGGCCGGCATGGCCGGCGGCGGTCCGCCGTCCTCGCCCACCACGCTGTCCGCGCGCGGCTTCACCGACATCCTGTACCTGTACGACGGCATGCGCATGTCGGGCGCCGGCGTCACCAACCGCGTCCAGGACACCTGGAACTACGAGCGCATCGAGGTCCTGAAAGGCCCCGCGTCGGTGCTGCAGGGCGACAGCGCCATCGGCGGCATCGTCGACTTCCAGACCCGGCGGCCCGACCGCGACAACCCCGGCCGCCAGGCCATGCTGTCCTATGGCAGCTACGGTTCCACGCGCGCGGCCTTCGGCCTGGGCGACAAGTTCGGCGAGACCGGCGCCTATCGCCTGGACTACAGCCGCAACGACAGCCGCGAGGCCATCGACCGCAACAGCCAGACGCTGGACCACCTGACGGCGGGGCTGTCCTTCGACGTGGCGTCCGCCACGTGGCTGGACCTGTCCTACGACTACTCGCGCGACAGCGGCCACGCCTATTGGGGCACGCCGCTGGTGCCGCGCGGCGTGGCGCACGATCCGACCGGCGTGGTCAGCGCGCCGAACGACATGGTGCTGGACCGCGGCATCGCCCGCAACAACTACAACGTGCGCGACGACAGGAACACGTCCGAAGCCCACTGGCTGCGCGCGCGCATCACGCACCGGCTGACGCCGGCATGGACGCTGCGCAACGATTTCGCGGCCAACAAGGTGGACCGGCTGTGGCGCAACTCGGAGTCGGCCGTGTACCTCGCCCCGGCCTGGATCGACCGCGACCAGACCCTCATCACCCACCACCAGCGCTACATCGTGAACCGTTTCGACGCCACCCACGAAGGTCAACTCGCCGGCCTGTCGAACAAGTTCGTGATCGGCGGCGAGCTGAGCAAGACGCGCTTCGACAGCGAGCGGCGCTTCTCCAACCGCTCGGCCGCGACCGCCGACCGCCTGCGTGTGCCGCTGTTCGGCCCGGACACCGGCTACTACGACAATGACCCGGCGCTGATGGCCGGCGGCGGCAACCGCACGGACTACGCCACCGACGTGCGCACCGCCTCGGTCTTCATGGAGGACGCCATCAAGCTGACGCCGGCCTGGACCGTGGTGGCCGGCTATCGCCACGACCGCATCCGCGTGGACCGGGGCATCAAGGACCTGAACCTGGGCACGCGCAGCGACTTCGGCACGCGCTATTCCTCGAACTCCGCGCGGCTGGGCACAGTGCTGGACCTGACGCCGTCCTCGTCCGTCTATGCGCAGTACACCAACGCCACCATGCCGGTGGGTTCGCTGTTCCTGATGTCGTCCGGCAACGCCGCGTTCCCGCTGTCCAAGGGCGAGCAATGGGAAGCGGGTTTCAAGCAGAGCCTGGACAATGTGGAATGGACCGCGGCGGTCTATCACATCGCACTGGACAACGTGCTGTCGCGCGATCCGAACACGCCCGGCCTGACAGTCAACAACGGCAAGCAGTCGTCGCGCGGCGTGGAGCTGTCGGCGGCCTGGCGCGTGACGCCGCAGCTGACGCTGTCGGGCAACGCCGCCATGCTGAACGCGCGCTTCGATACGCTGACCGAGGCAGACGGTTCATCGCGCGTGGGCAACACGCCGCCCAACGTGCCCGAGCGCGTCTTCAACCTTTACGCCGACTACCGCTTGCGCGACCTGCCGGTCAATCTCTACCTGGGCATGAACCATACCGGCCCCATCTATACCGACCGCGCCAACCGGATCCGCATCAACGGCCACACCACGATGGACGCGGCCATCAGCTACCGGATGCGCAACGTACTGCTGACCTTGCGCGTGCGCAACCTGACCGACAGGCTGTATGCCTACTACGCCGGTCGCTCGGAAAGCCAGGTGCTGCTGGCGCCGGGGCGCACGTATGATCTGACCAGCAGCTTCGAGTTCTGAGGCCGGCGCCACATCCAGCCAGCAGATCAATGAGCATTTGCCGGCACGGATGCAGCGTGGCGGACGCCCCCGCGGCGTCCGCCCACCCGGTCCCTCAGCAGGCCTGCGCGGCCAGCTTGCGGCGCTGGTTGCTGGCGCGTTGCAGCAGCACCAGCGCCAGCCCGGCCACGGCGATCAACGCGCCGGCCACCGGCACCGCCGCATAGCCCATGCCCGCCGAGATCACCGCGCCGCCGGCCGCCGCCCCCAGCGCATTGCCCAGGTTGAAGGCGCCCACGTTCACCGACGAGGCCAGTCCCGGTGCCTCGGTGGCGGCGCGCATCACGCGCATCTGCAGCGGCGGCACCACGGCAAAGGTGCCGAAGCCGAAGATCAACAGGCCCACGGCCGCGCCGACCTGAGTGGACGCCAGCCACGGAAAGGCCAGCATGTCCGCGATCACCAGCACCAGGAAGGCGATCAGGCTGCCGTCCAGCGAGCGGTCGGCATAACGCCCGCCCGCCGTGTTGCCGATGGTGAAGCCGATGCCGATCAGCACCAGCATGGCGGTCACGAAGCCGGGCGACGCACCGGTCAGTTCGGCCAGCGTCGGCGCCACATAGGTGTACAGCGTGAACATCGCGCCGGCGCCCAGCACCGTGGTCAACAGCGCCACCAGCACCACCGGGCTCTTGAGCACGGCCAGCTCGCGCCTGAGGTCCGGACGGCGGCCCGCCTCGCCGGCCGGCAGCGCGGTCCACAGCGCCAGCATCGCCACCAGGCCGAGCACGGCGGTGGCGGCGAAGGACATGCGCCAGCCGATCACCTGCCCCAGCCACGTCGCCGCCGGCACGCCGCCCACGTTGGCGATGGTCAGCCCCAGGAACATGGTCGCGACCGCGCTGGCCTGCTTGTGACGCGGCACCACGCTGGCCGCCACCAGCGAACCCAGGCCGAAGAAGGCGCCATGGTTCAGGCTGGTGACCAGCCGCGCCAGCAGCAGCGTGGTGTAGTTGGGCGCCATCGCCGACAGCAGGTTGCCCAGCGTGAAGATCGCCATCAGCGCGATCAGCGCCTTGCGCCGCGACCAGCGCGACAACGCCAGCGTCATCAGCGGCGCGCCCAGCATCACGCCGATGGCGTAGGCGCTGACCAGCATGCCGGCGCTGGGAATGGAAACGTTCACGCCTTCGGCGATCACGGGCAGCAGGCCCATGGGCGAGAACTCGGTCACGCCGATGCCGAAGGCGCCGACGGCGAGGGCCAGCAGGGGCAGGCCGCCCTTGTTGGCGGGGGTTTCAGGGGTTGTCATGCGCTATTCCTTGGAGTCGTTGGGTCCCGGGGCGAGTCGCGCGCCTGGACGGCTGGACGGCCGGCGCATGCGTGGAAACCCTTAGGAGAGATGGGCGCAGTATGACGGGAGGATCATTGCGGAAAAAGTCCGGCGTTTGCCAAACACCTTTGACTCCTGGTCATGAATCGGGCTCGCGCCCGTCTCGTCCCCGAAAAAGAAAAAGGGCGTTCCGCAGGACGCCCCCTTCCCTACCCCACGCCCCGCTTACTTCAGCAGCAAGGCATTCAAGCGCTTGACGAAGGCCGCCGGGTCGGCGATCTGGGCGCCTTCGGCCAGCAGCGCCTGGTCCAGCAACAGGCGTGCCCACTGGTCGAACTCGTCGTCCTGAGCCGCGCGGATGCGGGCCAGCAGCGGGTGCTCGGGGTTGATCTCCAGCACCGGCTTGACGTTGGGCGCTTCCTGGCCGGCGGCCTTGAGCATGCGCAGCAGATGCGGGCTGAGTTCGTTCTGGCCCACCACCACGCAGGCGGGGGAATCCACCAGGCGCAGCGTCACGCGCACTTCCTTGACCTGGTCTTCCAGCGTCTTCTGCAGGCGCTCGACCAGCGGCTTGAAGTCCTCGGCCACTTCCGCCTGGTGCTTCTTTTCTTCCTCGTCGGCCAGCTCGGCCAGGTCCAGGCCGCCCTTGGCCACCGAGACCAGCGACTTGCCGTCGAACTCGCGCAGGTACGACAGCATCCACTCGTCGACGCGGTCGGACAGCAGCAGCACCTCGATGCCCTTCTTGCGGAAGATCTCCAGGTGCGGGCTGTTGCTGGCGGCGGCAAAGGTGTCGGCGGTGACGTAGTAGATCTTGTCCTGGCCTTCCTTCATGCGCGCCACGTAGTCGGCGAAGGACACGGTCTGCGCCTGGTCGCCGCTGTGGGTCGAGGCGAAGCGCATCAGCTTGGCGATGCGCTCCTGGTTGGCCTGATCC
Source organism: Achromobacter sp. 1011791174 (assembly GCF_059760925.1). Lineage (NCBI taxonomy): Bacteria > Pseudomonadati > Pseudomonadota > Betaproteobacteria > Burkholderiales > Alcaligenaceae > Achromobacter > Achromobacter sp. 1011791174. Next base: position 3,386 of record NZ_JCBANH010000011.1, on the reverse strand, counting down.
TCGCCGGCGCCTTCCTTCAGCACCTGGCCGAACTCGGACCAGAACGCAGCGTAGTCGTCCTGGCGGTTCTCGGCCAGGTCTTCCAGCAGCGACAGGATGCGCTTGGCCGAGCCTTCGCGGATGGCGCGCACGTCGCGGCTTTCCTGCAGGATCTCGCGCGACACGTTCAGCGGCAGGTCGGCCGAGTCGATCACCCCGCGCACGAAGCGCAGGTACGAGGGCAGCAGCTGGTCTGCGTCATCCATGATGAAGACGCGCTTGACGTACAGCTTCACGCCACGGCGGCCGTCGCGGTCCCACAGATCCATGGGCGCGTGCTTGGGCACGTACAGCAGCTGGGTGTATTCGCTGCGGCCTTCGACGCGGTTGTGGGTCCAGGCCAGCGGGTCGTCGTAGTCGTGCGAGACGGTCTTGTAGAACTCGCGGTACTGCTCCTCGGTCACGTCGGACTTGTTGCGAGCCCACAGCGCGTTGGCCTGGTTCACCGTTTCCAGTTCATCGGTCTTGACCTGCTCGCCCTTTTCCTGATCCCACTCTTCCTTCTGCATGCGGATCGGCAGCGAGATGTGGTCGGAATAGCGGCGCAGGATCTCGCGCAGCTTCCAGCCGTTGAGCAGCTCGTCCTCGTCGGCGCGCAGGTGCAGCGTGACGTCAGTGCCGCGGCTGGCCTTTTCGGCGGCGGCGATGGTGAATTCGCCCTGGCCGTCGGATTCCCACTGGATCGCGTCGCTGGCGCCGGCGCGACGGCTGACCACGGTGACCTTGTCGGCCACGATGAACGAAGAATAGAAGCCCACGCCGAACTGGCCGATGAGCTGGGCGTCCTTCTGTTTGTCGCCGGTCAGCTGCGAGAAGAATTCGCGCGTGCCGGAACGGGCGATGGTGCCCAGGTTGGCCACGGCTTCCTCGCGCGACAGGCCGATGCCGTTGTCCGAGATGGTGATGCTGCGGGCGTCCTTGTCGTAGCGCACCGTGATGGCCAGCTCGCTGTCGCCTTCCAGCAGGGACGGCTGGTCGATGGCTTCGAAGCGCAGCTTGTCGCAGGCGTCCGAGGCGTTCGACACCAGCTCGCGCAGGAAGATTTCCTTGTTGCTGTACAGCGAATGGATCATCAGGTGCAGCAGTTGCTTCACCTCGGCCTGGAAGCCCAGGGTTTCGGACGCGGACGGCGTGGCGGTTTGGCTCATGGGTATAGGCGTATGCGTTGGAAATTTAGGGACGGAATATTCGGACCGGATCCGCAAGGCTGCGCGTCATCCGGGAAACCCTACCGATGTGGGGGCCAATCGCGGGCTTTCAAGGGCGGGCGGCTGATCCGCTCCAACCAGCACACGCGGCGGGTCGGCGAGCCTCGCCCGCCGGCTCGCGACTCGGGTCAGCCGCGATACTCGCTGGCGATGCCCGTGTCCGTCAGCTGCCGCCGCAGCGTCTCGATGCTGGCCTCCAGCTCCGCCTTGGGCGCGCGGCGGAAGCGGATGTTGTCGACGCTGAAGATGTATTCCCCGCTGCTGCCGGCGTGCCGGGTCTGGACGACGAAGGCGCCGACGTAGCCGGCACGTTCCGACCCTTGCGCCGAGAACACCACCCGCTCGATGTCGCCCAGCGGATAGCGCCGGCTGACGACGCGGCCCGCCACCAGGTGGCCATCCTCGATGCGAAAGGCATGGGCGCGCTTGACCGCGGCCAGGCCCGCCAGCGGGCCGCCGATGCACAGCACCAGCAGGACGATCAGGAACAGGACGATGGTCGCGTTCATGGCGTTGAATCAACCTAGAAAATCGAGAAGATCTTGCGGTAGCGCGTCTTGGCCTCCAGCACGGTCTCGTACTGCGGCACCGCCAGCTTGCCGCCGCGGATCAGCTTGCGGATATCGTCGGCCGTGATCTGCCGCGTCTCTTGCGAGCGCAAGAGGAAGTCCGCCGCGACGGGGTCCAGGATCTGGTAGATCGGGTTGGAGATAAGCTGCGATGGCCCCATCTCGTCGAAGTAGTAGAGCGTGCCGCCCTTCTGCCAGACCGTGCCGAAGTTGTGATACACGACGCCGCGCTTGACCCACGCGCCGTCCGGCGCGTCCCGCAGCCGGTTGACCAGAGTGGAGCGCGACACCAGCCCGCCACCGCCGCCTCGGGTGGAACGGGCCCAGACTTCCTCCGCCCGCAGGAACAGCGTCTGCGCGCCGTCCGAATAGACGTAGGGCGACAGCTCGGCATACGCCCCCGAGGCGAAAGGATCGTCGCCCGCCCGTTCCAGCTGCCGCGTCTGCGTGTTGTAGAAATACAGGCCGTCCTTGCTGGCAAACAGCGCCTGGTAGACGTGCCGGCCTTTCTCGTTGATCAGCCGGTACGGCGCATGCGCGGCGTCGAAGGGCTGCGCGCCCACGTACACCATGCCGTCGCGCGGGTCGCGCAGATAGGGCTGCCGGTACAGGTCGCCCACCATGAAGGCGTGCAGCGCGGGATCGTCCGACAGCGGCAGCGGCTGCTCGTGGAAATAGACGCGGCTCCCATCGGCGAAGAAATCATCGCTGGGCCGCACGTCGCCATCCCGGCCCGCCGGCACGCGCCGGAGCGTGGCGGGGTTCGCCTGGGGCATCTCCAGGCCCCGATAGAACGCGCGCGCGCCGTCGGTGGCCAGGTCGCGGTCCAGCAGCGGCCGATAGGGCCGGGCGCTGGCCGGCAGGGCCACGTAGGGATACAGGTAGGTCTGCGGCTTGGGCCCCGCGCCGGCCCGGTGCAGGATCTTCTGCCAGAACTCGTCCAGCGGCTCCAGCTCCCGGTTGAGCCTGCTGTGCATCGAACAGAAGTACGTGGCCGCGCCGTCGCTGAAGTAGCTGTTGCCCAGGTAGCGCGCCGATGCCGGCCGCAAGTCCGGCAGGATCAGATTGCCGCAGTAAACGTGGCGCTGGTCCCAGCCGGCCTGCCTGCCGTCGAAGGCGCCGGTGTCGAAGGCCTGGAAGCTCGCCGGGTCCGCCGCGTCGATGCGGTAGTAGCCGTTGCTGGGCACGGCGGCATAGACGGCATCCTGGTAGCGCTTGTAGATGCTATTGCCATAGGACTGCCCATGGTCGATGGTGGCGAAGTTCTCGTCATCGCCCGACATCAGCCAGAACAGCAGGAACATGGGCAGGATCGCGACGATCAGCACGATCGTGATGACGATCCGTTTAGCTCTTTTTTGCATGGCGTGGCGGTCCGGCGGGCGCGGTTGCGCGCCCTGGCCGGCCCTGGGTTGGCGGCAAGGGATTCTAGCAAGCGGCCCGTCCCCGACCGACCGCCCGTCCACGCGCCGCGACAGCGGGGTCACGCGGCGGGGGCTTCCCCGCTAAAATCCCGCACTTTCTTCCCATCCCCCCGTCCCTGGCCGGCCCATCCGCCATGCAACCCGCC
>NZ_JCBANH010000010.1:0-102270 GCF_059760925.1 Achromobacter sp. 1011791174 | reverse complement strand
CTGAATGAGCATTGGTTCATGTCGCTGCGCCAAGCCAAATCCTTGATCGAAGACTGGCGCGTCGAGTACAACACCGAACGCCCGCATAGCGCGCTGGGATACTTAACGCCGGAGCAGTTTGCTCAGGCGCACCGGCAACAACGGTTTTTAACTCTGGACTCTATGTCGGTGCCGTACTAAGTCTGGGGGCAGGTCAAATAAAACCGGGCTTGTGTTCCGAGCATAAAAAAAACGGACTCCCGAGGGAGTCCGTCATTTTTCCCTGCGTCCGGACGATAGCCGGATGCAGGAGACCGATGTCAGCCGCCCGCGCTCAGGGCTTGAGCACCGTCAGGCCGCCCATGTAGGGCTGCAGCGCCTTGGGCACGACCACACTGCCATCCGGCTGCTGGTGGTTTTCCAGCACGGCCACCAGCGCGCGGCCCACGGCCAGGCCGGAACCGTTCAACGTATGCACGTACTCGGGCTTGCCCTGGGCATTGCGGAAACGCGCCTGCATGCGGCGGGCCTGGAAGGTCTCGCAGTTGGACACCGAGGAAATCTCGCGCCAGGTGTTCTGCGCCGGCAGCCAGACTTCCAGATCGTAGGTCTTGGCCGCGCCGAAACCCATGTCGCCGGTGCACAGCAGCACCACGCGGTACGGCAGTTCCAGCAACTGCAGTACGCGCTCGGCGTGGCCGACCATCTCTTCCAGCGCCTCGTAGGACTGGTCGGGCGCGGTGATCTGCACCATCTCGACCTTGTCGAACTGGTGCTGGCGGATCATGCCGCGCGTGTCGCGGCCGCCGCTGCCGGCCTCGGAACGGAAGCACGGCGTATGGGCGGTGAGCTTGAGCGGCAGCTCGGCGGCGGCCAGGATGGCGTCGCGCGCCACGCTGGTCAGGGTGATCTCGGAGGTCGAGATCAGGTACTGGTCCTCGCGCACATAGGGCTTGCCCTGGTCGTCGACCTTGGGATCGTCATCGCCGCCGCCCTTGGACACGGCGAACATGTCGTCCTTGAACTTGGGCAGCTGGCCCGTGCCATACAGCGTCGAAGCATTGACGATATAGGGCGTGTAGCACTCGGTGTAGCCGTGCGTGCCGGTCTGCAGGTCCAGCATGAACTGGGCCAGCGCGCGGTGCAGGCGGGCGATCGGGCCGCGCATGAACGAGAAGCGCGCGCCGGACAGCTTGGCGGCCATGTCGAAATCCAGGCCCAGCGGCTCGCCCACGGCGACGTGGTCGCGCGCTTCGAAGGCCAGCGGCTGCGGATTGCCGTCGGGGCCGGCGGCGGCCGGCAGCCAGCGGCGCACTTCGACGTTGTCGTCGGCCGACTCGCCCAGCGGCGCGCTGGCGTGCGGCAGGTTCGGCACCGACATGAGCAGCTCGTTCAGCGGCTGCTGCAGCGCGGCCAGCTCTTCTTCCAGCTGCTTCAGGCGCACCGGCACGGCCTGGGACTCGGCCATGACGGCGCTGGCGTCCTCGCCCTTGGCCTTGAGCTGGCCGATCTGCTTGGCCAGCGCGTTGCGGCGGGCTTGCAGGGATTCGGTCTCGGTCTGGACGGCCTTGCGGCGGGATTCCAGGTCGTTGAACCGTTCCGTGTCGAAGGACACGCCGCGTGTCTTGAGGCGGTCGACGACGGTTTGCAGGTCTTTGCGCAGCAGTATCGGGTCTAGCATGGTGATGTCGGTGAGGTTGCGGAGGGCAAGCGGGCCGGCGGCCCCTTACCGTTTCTTGGCGCGTTCCTGTGCGTCCAGCTCGCGCAGGAAAGCCAGCTTCTGCTGGATTTTAGCCTCCAGCCCGCGGTCGGTCGGCCGGTAGAAGGAAGGATTCAATCCATCGGGGAAATACTGCTCGGCGGCGGCGTAGCCATGCGGCTCGTCGTGAGCGTAGCGGTAGGCCTTGCCGTGGCCCAGCTGCTTCATCAGCTTGGTCGGCGCATTGCGCAGGTGGATGGGCACCGGCGCGCTGCCGTGCTCGGCCGCGAACTTGCGGGCCTGGTTGTAGGCGTTGTAGACGGCGTTCGACTTGGCGGCGCAGGCCATGTAGACCACCGCCTGGGCCAGCGCCAGCTCGCCTTCGGGCGAGCCCAGCCGCTCGTAGATGTCGGCGCCGTTGACGGCCAGGTCGGTGGCGCGCGGATCGGCCAGGCCGATGTCCTCGACCGCCATGCGCACCAGCCGGCGCGACAGGTATTTGGGATCGGCGCCGCCATCGATCATGCGGCAGAACCAGTACAGCGCCGCGTCCGGATTCGAGCCGCGCACCGCCTTGTGCAGGGCGCTGATCTGGTCGTAGAAGGCGTCGCCGCCCTTGTCGAAGCGCCGCAGGTTCTGCGATAGCGCGATTTCCAGCCAGGCCGCGTCCACGCTGTCGCGTCCGGCGGACTGGGCCGATTCGGCCACCACTTCCACCGCGCTGATCAGCCGGCGCGCGTCGCCGTCGGCCCAGGCCGCCAGCTGCTCGCGCGCGTCCGGCTCGACGCGCATGGCGGCGCCGGCCTCCAGGCCGTCGTTGAAGGCCGCGATGGCGCGGTCGACCAGCAGTTGCAGTTCCTCGGGCGTGAGCGATTGCAGCACGTAGACCCGCGCCCGCGACAGCAAGGCCGAGTTGACCTCGAACGAGGGGTTCTCGGTGGTCGCGCCGATGAAGGTGAACAGGCCGCTTTCGACATAGGGCAGGAAGGCATCCTGCTGCGCCTTGTACGAACGGTGGAGAAAGCTTTGCACTCGTTGATTTATTTAAGTAAAAGCTGACCCAACGAGCCGAATCTGCACATAAGCGCCGATTTCTCGCACAACATTTCGCACAACTCTTCCACTTGTGCAGCGAAGCTATCCATGACCATTTCTACCTAGCGTTGCCGACCTCCGATCCCTACTGCCTGTTTGAAAAATCTAGCCTCATACTATACAGCCACACGCCACAGGACCTCAAGGTATGAGCGACTCTAAATTCGACCCCTATGAACAACAAGCTCTGATAGAACTTCTAAGAATCGGCGAGCAAGAAAAACGCGGTGGCCGCCTTCTGACTGCAGAGATAGTCTTCGCCGAAATCGAGAAGAAAGACAACGCTGCCGCAAATGGAGAAGAAAGAAACTTATACGATTCTGCCGAAGCAAAGGCACACTAGTGGACGCTTTCTTTTGCTCACGGTAGAGATTTGACCTCGGAATACAGGGCCTTCAAGTGAGCGATCCCCAGGTCTAGGATCGGCTCATACATGAATGAATTCAAATGAATGTTCTCTGGTGTCATCAGATTAACCTGCTCAAGCACCAAAACATCATCCGCCCTGCCAAGTCCCAATCTCTTATATTCCTGAAGGAGCTTAATCGTTTGGTTCTCCCTAATCGCGTTGACAAAAGGAGAATTATTAATAGCCTCGATCATATGCCGCTCCGCCAGAAGCCGAATGGCAATTGAAAGAACAATTTTCGCCTCAAGTTCCACCGCTTCTTCTTGAGCATTGAAGACCACCTCTGCTTCTTCATTGATCAAGTCAATCACGAGCTTTTCTTTTGGGATCAACGTCAACTGCTGCCTGTCGGCCAATATTTTCTTATAGATCGTACAAAGGTCATCAAGCGTCATCGTCTCTGTATCTTCCTTGACATGAAGCAATGAAGTCAGCTTAAGAAACTCATCATCCAAGCCGCAGTATTCAGCCAAGTTTCGGACAAATGGAATCGCCGATATGCAAAAGGCGGATATTGTTAAATTATCCCTCCAGTGATTAAAAGGATTTTTTTGATATTTTTCTTTTACGAGCTTTAGCTTTCGCCCTGTCTTGGTGGCATGTAGCTTACATTCGCGTCGCAATCCAAGCCTTCCACTGACACTTCTATAAAAATCAAAATTGTGCGACAGGAACAGACATAGAAACTTACCTGAAGACGAAATATCCTTCAAATACTCGATAATTGCATACTTATTCTTATAGTCAAAAGAGTCGGCAATATCATCAATAACCAAGATAGTGGGCGCTTCTTGCTTTCTTCTCGTCTCAATTTCGAAGAGAATATTTAATATATAAAGGGCTCGCCTTTCCCCTTGACTCAGCACCTTCAGCAAGGATTCTCTAGCGACCTCTCCTTCACCATCACCATCCTTGAACCTGAATGCAATGGCAGGCTGTGAGCCTTTCAGAATTACATCATCCTGGTTTGAGACGCTTATCCTGAACGGGACAGAGAATCGTTTGTTGAATGCTTCCACAACGGCCTCCCATTCTGTCCTTTCACTCTTCGCTTGCTCAATGGCTTCTTCAATAGTGACCTTGCTGGTTCTGAAAGCTTCCAAAAACTGGCCATAGAGCTCTTTTTGATCAATGAGGTAGCAAACCCATAGATCTTTTTGAAGCCGCATGAAGTCTTTCAGATATGGAAGGATGTGTTGATTATCAAAGAGGTAATCCCTGAACCTTCTCAATTCAGTGTTCTGTATTTTCTTATCAATCGCATCAAATTTTGCAGCCAGATCCTTATCTGTCAGAATTTTTTTCCTTTCATCCTCAATCTTTTCTGCAAGCTCATCAGCAGTCGAAATCTCCTTGATTCCGTCCTTGGTTCTGAGATTTACTGTGTGTTTCGCCTCAAAAAATCCATTATCTTTAAGCTGTTTATTTACCGTAGAAGCGCCATGGTGATTGAATCGCCTGCTAAGAACATCGGACTTAGAAACTAGCTCATCGTATTTCTGGATGTATTCCTCTATCTGATCTTTGATTGAGCCAGATTCGAGAAGCCCAATGGTCTTGTCATTGAAAACTTCCGCATAAACGACAGTGGAAAGCTGCGAGGGAGTTCCAGCGTTAATCTGCCTCTCTAACGACTCCATCAAATCGGCAAGCGACTTCTTGCCGAAGCATTTCAAAATTTCGGTTTCGGGAGTAGACGTTTTGCCTGTCAGACCGGACAACTGCTTAAGTTTCGCAAAAAGGGCTGATTGCTTATCCGCGATTTGTCTGAGCGCATCATCGTACTTTTGCTTCGAATCACTATTCACTAGAAGCAATGATGTTTTTTCAGACGAAAAATCGGCATTGTAGGGCTCAACGACGAAGACAGAATCAGGAGCAATGTCGTTGCCATCACCGTCTTTAATGGTTCTTCTCGGCTCCCTGTCTGGAAATATCAGGTCTTTAGTTTCTCTGCCCTTTGCCAAATCATCAAAGGTCTTTGAAAAAGAAGTCTTCATGAAGCCGTTTGGTGCATAAACAGCAAAGCCACCAGTGTTACCAAAATCAAACTCATGCACCAGCTCACTGATGCCATAGCAGTTTTTAAGGTCTACAGACAGCTTCATGGGTATTCCTTTTGATAGATTGAAAAAAAGCACCCAGGGGGTGCTCTTCATTCTCTAGTCTGCTAAACCAAGGCTAGATAAACTTCGTCAGTTTCCATAAATCTGATTGAGGATTTCGAACCATTTGTCGATTAGGGGCTTTTTCTTAAATCGAACGTGCCAGGTTGGGTTAGAAATATCCTTTAATGACAGGAACAGACCAGTTCCATCGTCCTGCTGCCTTTGCTCTTGCGCAATCGTGGCAAGCTGTTTACGGCCTCCAATGCCAGGCTCATATGTCGCCCATTTGTAGGACCGAACATCGTCCAGGGCATAGGCTTTAAGATTCGAGAGATTGCAAAGAACAATTTTTCCGGCATTCGTTATGGCAATGCCAGAAAGGTCCACAAAATCAGCATACTTAGCACCACCATTCGACTCCACTAGCTCTTCGAACCGACGCTTGTAACCCTTGCTCAAATAGCTTTTCAGGATAATCACCGCGACTAGTGGCAGCATGAGCAAAAGCCCAAACTGAAGCGGACCAGAAGAGTCATGCACCGCACCCGTAGCGCCTATAGCAAAAACGATCAATCCCAGAAAAAAAGACAGGAAGGAGAAGAAGAATAATGCTCGAAATAAAACCCGCATAACAGATCCTTTCCAGTTAGGAAGCTGCTGCAACAGAAAACCTGCCACACGCTAAACCGCAATTGAATTGGAAAACCGAGAAACCTGGGATTCACTTATAGGGCCAGTGACTAGTTTTTAGCAGCAAGTCCTCTGGCCGAACTGGCTTGTAGGTTTCTTTAGAGATTGTGTAATCAAGTGCAATGGGCACCAACATTATTCTGTTCGAGCCGTCAACTCCCGCAATTTTTGAATACACCGTCACATCGAACCGGGGCTGCTGGTTGTTGACCCGCATCACCTCCAGTTGCTTCGCGATTGCCTGATCGGGAACCGGCAGATAGCAAAAGGGGCTATTGTTAGTATTAGCGAAACTCACCGTCGCACCGGATCTTACGGAGTATGACATGTTGGAGTTACAGAAGGCGCCGACCAATTTGAATGATTTTTTATCAAAATCGTAGCCTGCGGAACTATCAAGGAACACAGTGAAATCATCAATAGGAGATTTTTTTCGCGAAGTTATCGCCAAGTATTCTACTTTCTTGACTTGTTCAAGTTTTTCTTCGATGCGAGCAAGTTCTTTCGTCTTGATTGCCTGACGTTCGAAGCTATCTTGATTCGAGTACCAAGCTTTCGACAGTACTCCGAGCAGCGTATCGGCGTCTTGAGCATCCGCATTCCAAGCCATCGCTATCCAGGTGGCCCAATCGCTGTTCTCGTCGCCAATGCTCTCTGCGGAAATATAAGATGCGGGAGCGGACGGCGCTCCTTGAGGATCCATTCGTTTCTTTTGTTCTTGTTCCTTACGACCATCCTCTTGTAGCTTTGCGATCAGAGCGCTGTCGGCGTCCGTCTTCTCAGAAATCTCGAAGCGATTCCCGCTGTCGTAATAAGAATTCCCACTGCGTCGGAACTTGAGTGATCGGGTTGAATCGAAATTGACTGTAAGATCTTCGCCTGCCAGGGTGTACTTCAAATCGGAAACTTTGCCGGATTTGATGTCTGTGACCTTCACGTTCTCTTTGTCGGTGAAAGCAAACTCAGTGCCCATTTTATTAAAGTATGTCTTCCCGATGACTTCTACCGGACCCCGAGGATCGGGCTTGCATCCTGTCAGCAGGATCAGAGTAAGGAAAGTACTGCCAAGAAGCCGCTTCATACAATTAATTCCAAATTAAATTTCTCGGACCTTGCGGTTCAAAAATATATTTTTAAATGCTCTATGGCGGTGGTCAAATCCTTGCCCATCTTCGCTCGAACCTGCAGCCGTACCGCCTAAACGCCGGAACCTTGGGCCCCGTGGAGCGCGCTCCTCGTCCTTCTCTTGCTAGTCAGCAATTTATTGGTAATCACGGTTACTGCGGCGCCAGAAATCTCCGACTACTCATCATGAACAAAAAAGGTACCAGACCTGAAGACTAGTATTTAAGCAGCGATAACCGTTTTACGGCCTCGATTTCATCCTTACTAGCAGGATGAAGATCTAAACAAGAGTTTTGTCAGTGGGAGCCACTTTCACTTTGCTTAACCGCCAAAACGATGGAGACCGTTAGTCGTAACACAAAACGCCAAAATGTCTCTCCATGCTATCATACGTTTCTAAACTTGTCTATTCGATGACCAAGGTGATCAGACGAAAGAAAGACTCCCGACCATGGCACCTGCTTTCAGCTCTATGGCGCCGACCATCGGCAAGATGCCGATATGACCGCAGTCGAAGCTATTACATGTAAATCGCAATCCCGGTGCCCGTCTCCGAGGACAGCGCAGGAACGGTAAGACCAGCCTACTCAGCAGAACGCCCCGGACGAGGAATTTTCCGTTTTTTGGCCACATATCTTTACGGAACAAATCCTTCCAAGCAATACTACGTACAATAAAAAAGCACCCAATTGGGTGCTCCTTATACCAGCCAGAATCACATATTTCTGACTTTAAGTTAATCGTTTGTGTCCCACAGTTCATCTCTATCTTGGAGAGAAACTTGCTTCCCAGGATCGCCCCTGACCTCCACATCCACCCCATCAAGGAACTCGGAAAGCTCCACCCAGACTAGCCGCTTTCCATCAAACTCCTTCGGAAAAATCATGAACAGGATTTCGCAAGTGGTTCCAGGAACTTCTGCCTCCGCGAATACCTTAAATTGCCGATATTTCTCTATTTCCCAGTTTGGCATCGCAAAGCTTTCGCCGTTGTGGGTAGTTGCAAACTTGGCATCGACTACGACCACATCTATTTCTGATTCAGTTTCAACAATGAAGTCAGGCCGCTTGCCTTCAAGCTTTCGCAGCTTATGATGCATCGTGGCATAGCCTTGGTCGAAATCGACAAAGCTCCAGCCGTTCTTGTTGAACCACTCACGGGCAAATCGCTCGCCAAATTTCCCTGACTGGACAGAATCAAGCTTCGCGAGGGCAAGACGAAGATCTTCTAATGTTTTGGGCATGGCTTCTCGCTTTTTTCTTAACGGGCGTAGCGAGCTACGCAGCCGCCACACGTCCACTCGCCATCATCGTAGATCCCACCTGTCATGTCGGTCTTCTGGCCGCACGAGCCGCACTCTGAGTAGATCGCACTGTCGTCATACCGATACCGTTCTGGCTTCCGGTAGCCCTTCTGGTTGGACGGCAGAAGCTCTGGGTCTGGTGGGGTGGCAACCCGGGCGATTCAAACCCGTAGAGGTCCCAAAAATCACCAAGGTGGCGAACTCTGGGCTGGACAAGATCTATGCAGCGGATCCCGTGCAATACAACTCTCTTCTGAAGAGCATCGGAGAGCCAGAGCGGGTGTATAAGAAAGGCGTTTATGAACACCCCGCCACCATGATCTATCGGTTAGTCGCGCGACGATTTTTCCTTGCTGCGCCAGGCATTCAGAAATAACTTTTTTTAATTGCTATTGCCAGTTGCGCACCCAAAACAGGGGGAACGGCATTCCCTACTTGCGTGAACTGCCTAGAAATCGGCCCTGTGAAAATATAGTTGTCAGGAAAGGTCTGTATTCTCGCGCATTCCCTAACGGAAAGAGTACGAGGGATATAAGGATGAAGGTGCGACCGCCCACCTCCCTTTGTTCCACCAGCAATGACAGTTTTTGAAGGCTTAGTTGGATCTAGCCTATCAACTCGTCCCTTTTGGTCGCGCGCACCATAGGCCAATTTCATATAGCGAGCAATGGACTGTGCAGAATGCTCCCGTGTTATGTGGTTATCCGCACTTCCAATAGGCACGTCAAACAAATTTCCACAGACCAATGATTCGGCTGTTGGAGTTGGGGCAATGAATTTCTTCTTTGTTCTTGAACCTATGATGAACAGTCGTATGCGTTGTTGAGGAACATGGTAATGCTCAGCTCGCATTACGATCGGATCATTAACGGTATAGCCTGCTTCTTCTAGTTCACCGATAGCCCGGGTAAGTTGCTCTCCATCATCTATTTCCATGAGCCCAGGAACATTCTCTATTAGAAATGCACGCGGCTGGAAATGCTTGATAAGGTCTATATACTCAAACAGCAAATTTCCATTGGTCGCATGAGCAAAACCTACTCGCTTAAAATTCTCGCCATTTTTGTTATATCGTTGATTGGCTGCAATAGAAAAAGGCTGACAAGGAGGCCCCCCCACAAATACGCCGTCAAAATTTTTTGACTGGCCAATTCGGGCTTTCACTTCTTCGATCATTTCGTCGGTTTTTGAGATATCACCAGAGATGACATCCCACCCCGAACGATTATGTGTCAGAGTATTGCAAAATAGAGGCACTTTTTCCACTAATAACTCATGACCAAATCCCGCAGCCTCAAACCCTAGATCAATGCCACCTGCCCCAGAAAAGAAACTCACAACAGGAATATCATTTTGCTTTTGAGCAAAATCATCCAGAGTGTATATTTTTTGCTTTGGATATGCCGGACGATGATTATCCAAATACTGCAAATCATCGTACGTCAAATTTCTTTCATACAAAACGTCAGCAAGGTGGATGTCTCGCTCAATAGATTTTTGAACGATATCAATTTGCCTCTTCAATTCCCGAGGTGTTCCCTCGATGCTGTCAAGCAGGCTACCTTCTTCTATAAATGTCATTTCTTTACACTAAGAGCAAACGATGCGGTTTTTCGCGTCCTGATAGACTTGGTGCGCCTCGTCATAACTTCTAAAGTCTTCCAGGCTATTTTCCCTGAACCAGAGCGAGTAGTACTTATGGGTTGCTCTGTGACAAGAGGGACAAATCCCCACCAAGTCCGTCAGGGAGGTTGTCGCGGATTCTACTCTGACAGGCGATGCTAAAGGTAGCAAATGGTGAAGTTCGATCACATGCTCAGACCAAGGATAGCGTAGTGCTGTGTCCATAGCGCACATTCTGCATATCTCAGGGTTCGTAACGGTGGCAAAGTAGAAGCTCTTGAGTTTGGAACTGCGCTCAGTGCGCAGGTGTGTAACCCTGATCTTCCTCCCTTCCGTGAACTCGCGGTCAACGTTGTCGACCTGGTTCAATGTAATGGTTCCCACAGCTTCGCCGAGAAAGTTGCTACCCATTTGCAACACTTCACGAGCAGCCTCTGCGTGTCTTGGATTGATGATGGGCGTTAGGACACTTTCAATAGCATGAAGTTTTTCCGGTGAACTCACACTTAAGTAAAGACTCGGATTATGCCAAGTTAGAAATGAGAATTGGCTTATAAACTTCATTAGCTCACGGACCTGGCGCAAATCATGCCCAACAGGAACTGGATTATAAACGAGGCCTTGGTAAAAGGCTAAGTCCTCTTGACCGGTCACATTGTTTGATATGAGATAGCCATAGACGTCATCCAGTGAAATGTTATCTATTCCCTGAGTAAGGAATCTGGATATTAGAAACTTAACTATCGCAATCGCAGGGAATGTTTGAGGGCCAAATGCTGTATAGCCTTGAAAAACTGGAGAATTATAATAAAAACTTCTGGAAAAATGAGCCAAATAGTCATCGCAATCTATGCCATTAGCATCTTTAGCTACTTGTTTACACACATCGGTCGAAAAAATTTTCCCTTGAATCTCCACTGCCAATAATAGAACGCCAAAAACACGACCATAATTTCTCCATACATAATAGCTGTCAGGGGCAAATGGCAATTCCGAATAGTGCGAAAGAACTTTACGCACAGTATCAGGATCAGCGTCTTTAGGCTTATTTACCCCGTCAAGATCAACCAATGCTTTAGCTATCTTCTTTATTTCGTCAAACTGAAAATAGTCGAGTCGTCCTTGATCAAAGCGCCATTCAGCCATCTTTTTACCCCGTCCGATTCATACCCTGTTGGAAAAAGGCCCTCGCAGGAGGACACATTGTTAGAAGTATAGTGCAGGTTGCCTTTACTTACATAGCGAACTCTTGCTCTTCGGTTACTCCGAGCCGTCTTTCGTCCATGCGGGGGAGGTTCTGATTGGCTCCAACGAAGATGATGGCTCGAAAGCTCTCATCGAGTAGATGAAAGGTCACAACCCTGTGCTTGTTCTCCAGTTCAATGAGTAGCAGATCCTTAGCAAACTATTAGCTCTTTTAGATTTGCTGTTGCGCTAGTACGGATGATAGCCGCCCACACCTTCGGCAAAGTCATCAATCTCATCTTGACTTAGGAACGCGATCTTGACGCCCTCAAGAAATCTCATTGCTGAACTTATGGTTTCTCTGTCAGCAGAATCAATTTTTGAGGTATTGAAGACGTTGTCGTAGGCTGCAGGCAGGCTGTTGAAGTCGGTGTAACTCCCTTCATGCACTGAACCTTTATGTTCACCAATGAACGAAGATAGTTTTTGCAGCTTTCTAGCCTCTATCGCACATCCACTTGCGACACCAACTTCGCCACCAAGAACCGAGCCTGAATGCAGCTTTAATGACTCATAGCTTGCCAAGAATTTGACGCCAACCTTTCTCAGTTTGTCCCTCTGGACAATTTCAGCAATCTTTGAATCATTGCTTTCAAGGTCATTCTCTTCAGGGAAGTAGATGGTCACACTGTCCTGCTTCCTCCACTGGGGAGTGTCTTTCTCAAGCCGAACTTCCACATACTTTTGCAGCCACACAAACTTTGTCTGTTTTGAAGTGTTCGAGGTATGAAACAAGAAGAAAGGTACATCAAACATCAAGGCATAGTTGACAGTGTCAACAGGAAATCCGGAAAGCTGGACTTTCTCCTTGAATGCACTGTCGGTGCCTTTTACCTGAACAAAGATGAAATCACCCGTCGCATCGTCCGAGTCAAACCGTTCAACTTGAAGGTCAATTCCATAGTCTCTTTCCTCAAGGCTACGGATAAGCCAGTTTTCATTGAGGTGCGTAAAGATTGTTCTTACAGCCTTGGTGTCAATGCGATGTGTTTCGATTCTTTTCGGCATGTTATTTTCCACCCTTTCCGAAGGTGGTTATGCCGTTCTCCTTCTTCTTTATTCTTATCCGATTATCTCTATGCAACATTCTTTGATGGCAATCCATGCATAGGGAGATCATTCCTTCTACAGTTGAAGGACCGCCTTTCGCATATTCAAAGATGTGGTGCGCTTGAACATTTTCAGTGGATGCACATAGCTGGCACATTCCCAAATCAACTATCCGCCGTTCGGCTTGAGCCTTCCTATGATCAAGGGGCCTATTCATCATCGCCACCATCATCATTTTGCGATGACTCTTGATTATTGGGAGGCAATGCCTTGGGTGGCTCAACACCCAAAGCTAGGTTTTCAACACGCCTCTTGAGCATTAACTGAAGAGAGTCATACGGACCATCAATCCCGGTGTAGTCGCCAATCTTTCCTTCACCCTCAAGGCGCTCAACGAAATCTAAGACCTTCTTGACGGTATCCTCGTTTCCCGTAAACGCAATATTGGCCGCCCATTTCTTCTTCTCATTGTTCTCAGCCATTAGCTATCTCCATCGCAGGGAGATTTATCCTGACACCAGTTTCAGTGTCATAAACCTCCAGCTTTCCAATTCCTTGCTTGACGACCAAAACAAAGCTTTCATCAATTTCCACTACACCTTCAGAAAAGTCATTGACCTTGACAATCCGATATTCGGAGCCAGTTTTTTGGCATAAGATTGAGCAAGGAATTTCATCCAGATCCAAAACTTGGAGAATATTTGGCTTCTTGTAGAAATTCGGCTTACCTTCATTGAAGCCTTCAACTCGATAAATCTTATAGCTTCCTTCAGATGTCCTTACGACTAACTCTGAGCCCGTGAAGTGGCACAGCTTCTCGCCTTCCAACAGAAGCTTAAATCTGAATTCTTTCATTGACGCTTTTCCTCCTGAGCACCAAAGGCTTGCTTATTTATTCCTAGCCTCTTCATCCCACTTCTTCAGCAGGGCCAACTTCTCACCAATCTTGATTTCAAGACCTCTTGGCACTGGCTCATACCAACCAGGTTCATCTATCCCGTCAGGCAAGTAAGTCTCACCAGCAGCATAGGCATTAGGTTCATCATGAGCATACCGATACTCATGACCGTAACCTAGCTCCTTCATCAATTTTGTTGGAGCATTGCGCAGGTGAACAGGCACCTCACGGCTCTTGTCCTGCTTCACGAACGCCTTGGCAGCGTTGTAGGCGTTGTACCCAGCATTGCTCTTGGCAGCTACCGCCAGATAGATGACCGCTTGACCAAGAGCCAACTCCCCTTCAGGGTTTCCCAGCCGTTCATAGGTCAAGGCTGCATCGTTGGCTATCTGCATGGCTCTTGGATCTGCCAAGCCAATGTCT
This sequence comes from Achromobacter sp. 1011791174, assembly GCF_059760925.1. Classification (NCBI taxonomy): domain Bacteria; kingdom Pseudomonadati; phylum Pseudomonadota; class Betaproteobacteria; order Burkholderiales; family Alcaligenaceae; genus Achromobacter; species Achromobacter sp. 1011791174. The sequence goes on along the minus strand of NZ_JCBANH010000010.1, from coordinate 88,623 downwards.
TCCCAAGCCATGCGAACGATGCGCCGTGACAGATACCTCGCGTCTGCACCACCGTCCAACATGCGTGTCAGCCAGTAAAGAGCGGCATCAGGATGAGAGCCGCGCACCGACTTGTGCAAGGCTGAAATCTGGTCGTAGAAGTTGTCCCCGCCCTTGTCAAAACGACGGCTGTTCAAGGTTAAGGCGTTCTGCAAGAAGTCAGCCGTGATCTCCGTGATACCCGAAGCTTTCGCTGCCGTGCTGGTCTGCTCCAGCAGGTTCAAGAACCTTCTTGCATCACCGTCTGCATACCCAACGATGGTGTCCGCAGCGAGGTCTTCAAACTGAAGATGGCCAAGGGCGGTCTCTTTCGCGCGTTTCAAGAGTTGCCGCAGTTCTTCGTCTGCGAGCGACTTAAGAACATAGACCTGCGCCCGCGAGAGCAGAGCCGAATTCACTTCAAACGAGGGGTTCTCAGTGGTAGCACCAATAAAAGTGAACAGCCCAGACTCAACATGAGGCAACAGGGCATCTTGTTGAGCCTTATTGAACCTATGAATCTCATCGATAAAGAGGATGGTACGTTTGCTGTTCGCTTGATTTAACCTCGCCTGCTCCATCGCATCCCTGATGTCTTTGACACCAGAAAACACAGCAGACAAGGCGATGAATTCGCAGTCGAAAGCATTCGCCGTTAATCTGGCGAGGGTTGTCTTGCCCACTCCAGGCGGCCCCCACAAGATCATCGAATGAGGTCTGCCAGAGTCAAAAGCAAGGCGCAAAGGCTTACCTTCTCCCAGCAAATGTGCCTGCCCAACAACCTCGCTCAAGTTGGCAGGTCGGAGCGCTTCGGCGAGTGGTTGCGGTGCCTTGGTGGCAAAGAGATCTGACATAGTTTCGGCTCAAAATTCTTGTGTGACGCACAAGAAGTTGCACAAACAACCTCGTAAGTCATTGATTTCAATGGAGCTTTACTGCCTTGTTGAAGCGGTGCACCTCGTCCACGAACAGGATGGTGCGCCGTCCCTGCCCCTGCGCCACCTGCGCCACGGTGACGGCGTCGCGGATGTCCTTGACGCCGCCCAGCACGGCGGAAATGGCGATGAACTGGGCATCGAAGCCGTCGGCCATCAGGCGCGCCAGCGTGGTCTTGCCCACGCCGGGCGGCCCCCAGAAGATCATGGAATGCGGCCGGCCCGATTCGAAGGCCACGCGCAGCGGCTTGTCCGGGCCCAGCAGGTGCGACTGCCCGACCACGTCGGCCAGCGTGCGCGGACGCAGGCGCTCGGCCAGGGGCACGTAAGGCCGATGGGCAGGATCGGCCGCGAAGAGATCGTTGCTCATTGGCAGCAGATGGGGGAATAAGGCAAGGGTTTCAAGACAGCATTACACCACGGCAGGATACCGGCCACCGCCTAACGAGTCGCCGTGCCCTGGTACCCCAAGCCTTCAGCGAGACCGCGCAAGCCCGTCACGAAGACCCTCAAGCTGTGGGATCCATTGTTTTCCTGGGACAGATGGCGGGCCATGGCGCGTGCGCCCCCCATCTTTTGAAAAGTCGGAACCAGCCGTTTGACTTCAACGGACGGTTTTTGCCAAGCATCGGGATCCTTGAAACGCTTGCGATGCGCCGGGGTATCCACCTTTGGCTCGTCAAAGGCTGCGGCCAACGCGGCCAGGTCTCCCAGATACCAACCCTCAAGCTCCTGGCAAACCAGGCGCACCATCGTTTCAGGCCGACCACCTTGGACGCATAACGCTTGCAAGCGACTTTTCACTGCTATGCAATCGGCGCCGTCGTTGTCCCGCAGGACGACGAAATGGTCCCCGGGAATGCGCCAGGCAGCCAACTTTCGCGCAATGCTGCGATCCAGGTCGCTCTTGCCTTCATGCGGTATGCATAAAAACTGCTGACCATCCACCCATCCCGGGAAAAGACGCGGAAGCCAATCATCCAGCAAGACCCGCATTGAAGGTTCTTCAAGCAAGAAGACAATACGACCCTGCATCAGCTCACGTCCTTGTTGAGTCCCTCGAACAGCCCTTGCTTCCACAGATAGCCGGGCAAATCTCCCGCCTCGAACAACGATCTCAGGTTTTCGGAATCGCTGGCCCGCGTAATGGCGGTGAACCCCTGGTCCTTGCGCAGGCAATAGATCTCGTCGAGCGTCAACGCGTTGAGGAAATCCGGAGAATGAGTCGATATGAAGACTTGCCCGCCACGCTCGGCATAGTCGCGGAATTCCTCGGCCAATTCGGGAAGCAGTTCAGGGTAGAGCTGATTCTCGGGCTCCTCAACGGCCAGCAACGGATAGGGCTTTGGATCATTGAGCAGCACCAGATAGGCAAACATCTTGATCGTGCCATCCGACACGTGGCGAGCGATGAAAGGATCCTTGAAGCTGCCATCCTGGAAGCGGAGCACCAACCGGCCGTCCTCGGTCTGCTTGGGTTCCACCACCGATACGCCGGGAACACGGCGTTGCATGGCGAGCAGCACGCGATCAAAGCGGTCGCGATGATGCTCGAACAGGTAATTGGCCACCAAGGGAAGATTGTCGCCCCTGGTGGAAAGATGCTCGGCAAAACCCTCTTCCTGGCTGGGACGCGCCTCGGAGACATGAAAGTCGGAAATATGCCAATTTTCGATCATCAAGCGAAACGCGCTGGCAGCCTTGAAGCGCTCGAATTGCCCCAATCCCTTGATGGCAAGAATGTCGGGCGCGTCCAAAGCTTGCTCCTCGCGCGTCAATTCCTCGTCCGGCAGGGAGAAGTCCTCTTCGTTCGTGATGGCATAGCCTTTCCCGGCTGAAAAATCCAGGAACCGGAACGGCGCGCCATAGGCGCCGCGTTTATAGCGCAGCACCTCGCGCTCGACGAACGGTTTGCCATCCTCGTCCCGGGAAATCCTGAGCACATAGGTCACAAGCCGTTCACGGCCGGTGATTTCCAACCGGAACTGCAGCGTGATTTCGATAGGCTCGTCAGCGCAGCCCCGACTTGCCACCTCGCGGTATCCCCCGCGCTTGGCAAGCGCCTTGGCCACATTCATGGACAAGGCATCCTTGAGAAACGAAAACACATCGAACAAGGTCGACTTGCCGGTGCCGTTGGCGCCGACGAGCACACAAAGCCGAGGAATGTTCTCCAGCTTCGTATCGCGGAAAAGCCGATAGTTCTTGATGGCGATGGATTCGATTTGCATGGGCTATGCCTGGAACAACGTTTGATGGATTGCTGATTCAATGACGCTGGCGCATCGGCCGCTCTAGGCCAGCTCCGGCGCCGCGAAGCGGCGGTTGGCCAGCACCGGCAGCACCTTGCGCGCGTGCGCCAGCCGCTCGGGATCGATCTCGGCGACCACCAGCGCCGGCCCCTCGCCCGCGCTGGCCGTCACCACGCCCAGCGGATCCACCACCATGCTGCGGCCGATGTTGCGCTCGCCGCACTCGCCGGTAGCGGCAACGTAGCAGGTGTTTTCCAGCGCCCGCGCCGTCACCAGCACTTCCCAGTGGTTTTCCTTGAGCGAACCGCGCACCCAGGCCGCCGGCAGCGCCAGCAGGTCGGCGCCGTCCAGCGCCAGGCGGCGGGCCATTTCCGGGAAGCGCACGTCGTAGCAGGTCATCAGTCCGATTTTCAGGCCGTCGATCTCCAGCAGCGGCGGGATCCGGTCGCCCGGCGTGACGTTGGTCGATTCCTTCATGTTGAAGGCGTCGTACAGGTGCAGCTTGCGGTACTCGGAAATGATCTCGCCGTCACGCAGCGTGACCAGGGTATTCCAGACGCGGCCGTCGCCCGTGGGCACGTGCACGCAGAACAGGGTGGCCAGCCGCGAGCCCCGGCTGGCGGCGAGCAGGCGGGACACGAAGGGGCCGTCCAGCGGCTGGGCCGCCTTGAGCACGATCTGCGGGTCGGTGATGTCGCGGGCCAGGATGCCTTCCGGCAGGATCAGCAGGCCGGCGCCGGCCTCGCGGGCGCGCCGCATCAGGTCCTCGCAGACCTGGGCGTTTTCTTCCCAGACGCGGCTGACGGCGAACTGGCCCAAGGCGACTTTCAGCATGGTTTTTCCTCGAAACGGAGTGGCGGCCGGGCGGTGACGCCCTGGCGGGCGATGCCTGCGCGGCTGCGCGGCCCTCCATTGTCGCGCCTTCCGCCCCGAGACGGGCGTCTTAGGGAAACCCCCAGCTCCCGCTTGTAAATTTCTTTCACGATAATGAAAAAAAACGGATTTCCCGTAAATATTTTCCAAGACTGTCCACCAAGACCCGCCAGCGCCATGAGCATCCCCACCTTCCCCGCAGCCCCCCTGGACGTGAACGGCAAAGGCCTCGGCGCCTTCCCGGCTTCCTGTACCACCGCCGGCGTGGCGGACCTGGGCTGGAATCTGCTGGCCGAGGACGTCAGCCTGCCGGCCGCCGTGCTGTACGAAGCCCGCGTGCGCCACAACCTGCAATGGATGCAGCGCTTCATGGAAGCCTACCGCGTCAAGCTGGCGCCGCACGGCAAGACCACCATGAGCCCGGCCCTGTTCCAGCGCCAGATCGACGGCGGCGCCTGGGGCATCACGCTGGCGAACGCGCCCCAGGTGCAGGCCGCGCACAACCACGGCATCCGCCGCGTGCTGATGGCCAACCAGCTGGTGGGCCGCGCCAACATGGCCATCATCGCCCGCATCCTGCGCCAGGATCCGGACTTCACCTATTTCTGCATCATCGATTCGCCGGCCAATGCCGCCCACCTGGGCGCCTACTTCGGCGAACAGGGCCTGACGCTGCCCGTGCTGATCGAGCTGGGCCCGGCCGGCGGCCGCACCGGCGTGCGCGACGACGCGCAATTCCAGGCGGTGGCCGACGAGATCGCCCGCTGGCCCGCGCTGGCCCTGGCCGGCATCGAAGTCTACGAGGGCGTGCTGCAGGAAGAACAGGCCATCCGCGCCTTCCTGCGCCGCGCCACCGGCGCGCTGCGCGGCCTGGCCGAAGCGGGCCGCCTGCGCAAGAACGGCCCGGCACTGATCTCCGGCGCCGGCTCGGCCTGGTTCGACGTGGTGGCCGAGGAATTCTCGAACCTGGATATCAGCGCGCCGCTGGACGTGGTGCTGCGCCCCGGTTGCTACCTGTCGCACGACGTGGGCGTCTACCGCTCGGCCGCCGAGCGCATCAACGCGCACAACCCCGTGGCCCGCAAGATGGATCCGGGCCTGCAACCCGCGCTGCAGGTCTGGGCCTATGTGCAATCGCTGCCCGAGCCGGGCCGCGCCATCATCGCGCTGGGCAAGCGCGACGCCGCTTTCGACGCCGGCCTGCCCACGCCGGCCCAGCGCTACCGTCCCGGCCAGGCCGCCCCCGGCGCCGCCCCGGCGCACTGGAAGCTGACGGCCATGATGGATCAGCATGCCTTCATGCAGATCAGCGAAGGCGACGACATCCAGGTCGGCGACATGATCGCCTTCGATATCTCCCATCCCTGCCTGACGTTCGACAAGTGGCGCCAGGTCCTGCTGGTGGACGAGCAGTACCGCGTCATCGACGTCGCGGAAACATTTTTCTAAGAAGCGCCCCCTGCGGTAATGCGCCAGGCCCCCAAGGGGGAAAAACTTGGGACGGCCCGGCGCTTTCCTGAATCACGCGACACCTGTTTTTGACCCTCTGGAGAGAGACATGAACTTCCGCACCTCCCGGCGCGGCGGGCTGCAACGCCTGCTGCTGGCCGGCGCCATCGGCTTGACCACCCTGTCCGCCCCTGCCTTCAGCGCCCCGACGCCGGTCAAGGGAGGCACGATCTCGGTCGCCACCATCGGCGAGCCGCCGACGCTGGATCCGATGAGCAGCACCGCCGATCTGGTCGGCATCCTGACGCAGCATTTCTTCGAAACGCTGTACACCTTCGACGCCCAGTGGAACCTGACCCCGCTGCTGGCCGACAAGATGCCCGAGATCAGCGCCGACGGCCTGGTCTACACGATTCCGCTGCGCCAGGGCATCACCTTCCACGACGGCTCGAAGATGGATTCGTCCGACGTGCTGGCCTCGCTCAAGCGTTGGACCGAAACCGCCACGCGCGGCAAGGGCGCGGCCAAGGTCATCTCCAGCATCGAGGCGCCCGACGCCAACACCATCCGCATCACGCTCAAGCAGCCCTACTCGCCGCTGACCGCGCTGCTGGCCATGAACAACGCCGCCGCCGTCATCATGCCCAAGGGCAAGATCGCCCCGGTCCTGACCGAGATCGTCGGCACCGGTCCTTACCAACTCAAGGCGCGCGTGCCGGACCAGTACATCCAGCTGGTGCGCTTCGACGGCTACAAGCAGCGCGAAGGCGAGCCCGACGGCTACGGCGGCGCCCGCAAGCAGTACCTGGACGAAATCCGCTTCGTGCCGGTGAGCAACGCCAACACCCGCACCGAAGCCGCCGTGGCCGGCCAGTTCGACTACGTCGACTCGCTGCCGGTGGAATCGCTGGACAAGCTCAAGGGCGGCCGCTCCGATCCGGTCATGCTCAAGCCTTTCGGCTGGCCGCGCCTGGTGCTCAACACCAAGCAGGGCATCATGTCCAACCTGGCCGTGCGCCAGGCCGTGCAGCTGGCGCTGAACGAAGAAGACATGCTGTTCGCCGCCTTCGGCAACAAGGAGTTCTACAAGCTCAACGGCGACCTGTACCCCGAGGGCTACCCCTGGGCCACGTCGCTGGGCGGCAAGGTCTACAACAAGGCCGACACCGCCGCCGCCAAGAAGCTGCTGGACGGCGCCAACGTCGCCGACAAGAAGATCCGCATCCTGACCAGCCAGCAGTACGAGTTCCACTACAAGATGGCGCTGGTCGCCGCCGAGTACCTGAAGGCCGCCGGCTTCACGGTGGACATGCAGGTGGTGGACTGGGCCACGCTGACGCAGCGCCGCCAGGATCCGGCCGTGTGGGACATCTTCATCACCCACAGCGTGTTCCTGCCCGAACCCGCCTTGATCGACTTCCCGTCCAAGGACGCGCCGGGCTGGTGGGACACGCCGCGCCGCGCCCAGGTCATGGACGCGTACAACCAGGCGCGCACCCAGGAAGAACGCGTCAAGCGCTGGGCCGACGTGCAGCAGGCCGTGTATGACGAGATCCCCTTCATCAAGGTCGGGGACTTCAACGCCCAGGGCGCGCGCTCGCCGTCGCTGCAGGGCACCAAGCCGGCGCCGTGGCCGTTCTTCTGGAATGCCTGGAAGAGCGCCAAGTAAGCAACGCGCGGGGCGGCGGGCCGATCGGGGCCCCGCCCCTTGCAGGAATGCCCCGAGTTTTCGCCTTGATCTAGGACACCATCGTGTTGCGTTATCTCTTGAACCGGCTGGTCGGGCTGGTGGCCGTGATGTTCATCGTCGCGACCATCGTGTTCGTGATCATCCGCATCACGCCGGGCGATCCGGCCGCCGTCATGCTGGGCCCCCAGGCCAGCCAGCAGGACATCGACGCGCTGCGCGCGCAGCTCGGACTGGACCAGCCCTTCGCCGTGCAGTACGTGAGCTGGCTGGGCAAGCTGGTCCAGGGCGACCTGGGGCAATCCATCTTCATGAACAAGCCTGTGCTGTCGGCGCTGGCCGACCGCGCCGAACCCACGCTGCTGCTGACGCTGATGTCGCTCATCATCGCCAGCGCCATCGCGCTGCCGGTGGGCATCCTGTCCGCGGTCAAGCGCGGCACCACGCTGGACCAGTCGGTGCTGTCGTTCTCGATGTTCACCTCCAGCGTGCCCAGCTTCTGGCTGGGCCTGTTGCTGATGCAGGTCTTCTCGGTGAAGCTGGGCTGGCTGCCCGTGGCCGGCTACGGCGGCCCGGACGCCTCGCTGGCGACGCGGCTGTCGCACCTGATCCTGCCGGCGGTGGTGCTGGGCCTGGTGAACTCGGCGCTGATCACCCGCTTCATCCGCGCCAGCATGCTGGACGTGCTGCGCGACGACTACGTGCGCACCGCCCGCGCCAAGGGCCTGCCGGAAGGCCAGGTGATCCTCAAGCACGCGGTGCGCAACGCGCTTATCCCCATCCTGACGGTGCTGGGCCTGACCACGGCGCTGCTGATCAGCGGCGCGGTCGTGACCGAAACCGTGTTCGGCCTGCCCGGCGTGGGCAGCCTGGTGGTGTCGGCGGTGTTGCGGCGCGACTACCCGGTGATCCAGGGCGCGCTGCTGATCATCGCGGCGATCTACGTGCTGATCAATCTGTTCATCGACCTGCTGTACCTACTGGTGGACCCCCGCGTCCGCTATTGATGGAGGCCCACCCCCGATGGAGGCCCACCCCCGCAGCGCTGCGCGCTTCCCCCTCGAGGGGGCATGCCGGCGGACCGGCAAAGCCGGCTCCGCGGCATCCCGATGGGGCTGCATCCTCTCGTGCGTTGTCGGCAACGCGTGGCGTTTTGGAGCACTGATATGACGAATGCAATTACCGCAACTCCCGGCGGCGCGGACCGCTGGCAGGTGCTGCGCCTGCTGGTTTCGCGCAAGACCGTGCTGATCAGCCTGATCGTGCTGATCGTGCTGATCGGCGCCGCGCTGCTGGCCCCCTGGGTCAGCCCCTACGACCCCATGAAGCTGTCCATCATGAACCGGCTCAAGGCGCCCGGCGCCGCGCACTGGTTCGGCACCGACGACTTCGGCCGCGACGTATTCAGCCGCGTGATCCACGGCGGCCGGCTGTCGCTGACGGTGGGCTTCTCGGTGGTGGTGCTGTCCAGCGTGCTGGGCATCGCGCTGGGCCTGGTCGCCGGCTTCTTCCGCTCGGCCGACAAGATCGTCTCGCGCGTGATCGACGCCATGATGGCCTTCCCGGACATCCTGCTGGCGATCTCGCTGGTGGCCGCGCTGGGTCCGTCGCTGACCAACGTGGTGATCGCGCTGGGCATCGTGTACACGCCGCGCCTTGCCCGCATCGTGCGCGCCTCGACGCTGGTGATCCGCGAGCTGCCCTTCGTGGAGGCCGCGCGCGCGCTGGGTGTGCCGACCTGGCGCATCATCAGCGTGCACGTGCTGCGCAACCTGGTGTCGCCCATCCTGGTGCAGGGCACCTTCATCTTCGCCTACGCGATCCTGGCCGAAGCCGGCCTGTCGTTCCTGGGCGTGGGCGTATCGCCCGACATTCCCACCTGGGGCACCATGATCAACGCCGGCCAGCAGTACATGGGCTCGGCCGACTGGATCATGATATTCCCCGGCATCGCCATCATTCTTTCGGTGCTGTCGCTGCAGCTGGTCGGCGACGGCCTGCGCGACGTGCTGGACCCGCGCCTGCGCAAGGAGCTTTGATCATGTCGGCAAGCACCCGAGACGTCGTGCTGTCCGTTGAAGGACTCAAGACCTGGTTCCACAGCCGCGACGGCGTGGCCAAATCCGTGGACGGCGTCACCTTCGACCTGGCCCGCGGCGAAACCCTGGCCATCGTGGGCGAGTCCGGTTCCGGCAAATCCGTGACCAGCCTGTCCATCATGGGCCTGCTGCCCAAGCCCGCGGGCCGCATCGAGGCCGGCAAGATCCGCTTCCGCGACCGCAAGGGCCAGGAGCATGACCTGGCGCGGGCCACGCCCGCCACGCTGCGGCGCATCCGTGGCGCCGAGATCGCCATGATCTTCCAGGAGCCCATGACCAGCCTGAACCCGCTGTACACGGTGGGCGACCAGATCGCCGAGGCCATTCTGCTGCACGAGGGCGGCTCGCGCGCCGACGCCCTGCGCCGCGCCCGCGAAATGCTGGAGCGCGTCGAGATTCCGGCGGCCGAGCGCCGCGTCAACGAGTACCCGCACCAGATGTCCGGCGGCATGCGCCAGCGCGTGATGATCGCGCTGGCCCTGGCCTGCAACCCGGCGGTGCTGATCGCCGACGAGCCGACCACCGCGCTGGACGTGACCGTGCAGGCGCAGATCCTGGACCTGCTGCGCCGCCTGCAGGCAGAGATGAACATGAGCATCCTGTTCATTACCCACAACCTGGGCGTGGTGGCCGAGATCGCGCACCGCGTGGCGGTGATGTACGCCGGCCGCGTGGTCGAGGACGCGGGCGTCTACGATCTGTTCGAGAAGCCCACGCATCCGTACACGCGCGGCCTGCTGTCCTGCCTGCCCACCGCCGCCCTGCTGGCCTCGGGCGAACGGCTGCGCGCGATTCCCGGCAACGTGCCCAGCGTGCTGTCGCTGCCGGCCGGCTGTACCTTCGCGCCGCGCTGCCCGCAGGCCGACGACAGCTGCCGCCGCGACGTGCCCGAACTGATTCCGGTGCAGCCCGAGCACCGTGCGCGCTGCATCAAGGTGACTCCGCTATGAACGCCCTCCCCCAGAACGAGATTCCCGCGACGCCGGCCCTGGAGCCGGCCGCCGCCGGCCGCTCGCGCCAGCCCGTCGTCCGCGCCGCGGATCCGCTGGTGCGCATCGAAGAACTGAAGGTCCATTTCCCGACCTCGCAGTCGCGCAACGCGCCCATGGTCAAGGCGGTGGACGGCGTCACCTTCGACGTGCCGCGCAACACCATCGTCGGCCTGGTCGGCGAGTCTGGCTCGGGCAAGACCACCACCGGCCGCGCGCTGCTGCGCCTGTTCGCGCCGACCGCCGGCCGCATCCTGTTCGACGGCCAGGACATCACGAACCTCAGTGAAAAGCAGATGCTGCCGTGGCGCCGCCGCATGCAGATCGTGTTCCAGGATCCCTACGCCAGCCTCAACCCGCGCATGACGGTGTCCGAGATCCTGGGCGAGGCGCTGGACACGCACAAGCTGGCGCAGAACCGCCGCGCGGCCCGCATCGGCGAACTGCTCGAACGCGTCGGCCTGAACGCCGACCACGCGCGCCGCTATCCGCACGAGTTCTCGGGCGGCCAGCGCCAGCGCATCGGCATCGCCCGCGCGCTGGCGGTGGAGCCGGACTTCATCGTGGCCGACGAGCCGGTCTCGGCGCTGGACGTATCGGTCCAGGCGCAGGTGCTGAACCTGCTGCAGGACCTGCAGCGCGACCTGGGCCTGACCATGCTGTTCGTGGCCCACGACCTGGCGGTGGTGGACTACCTGTGCGACGAAGTCGTGGTGATGTACCTGGGCCGCGTGATGGAACGTGGCCCCACCAGCGAGGTATACGCCCGGCCGCGCCACCCCTATACTCGCGCCCTGCTGTCGGCCGCGCCGGTGCCGGACCCGCGCGCGCCGCGCTCGCGCATCCTGCTCAAGGGCGACATTCCCAGCCCGGTCAACCCGCCGTCGGGCTGCGTGTTCCGCACCCGCTGTCCGCACGCGACCGAGGCCTGCGCCGCGCCGCTGCCGCCGGCGGCCAATGTCGGCCCGGGGCATCATGTGGCCTGTATCCGCCTCGGAGATCCCGAGCTGGCGGCCTAGACTGCGCCCCCGATCCAGGACCCTTCCCATGAAGAACAACATCCGCGACATCGTTTTCCAGATACGCAGCCGGCGCGACGACCTGAGCGTCACCGAGCGCAAGGTCGCCGACGCCATCCTGGACAACATCATCTGGAGCGCCAGCGCCACGGTCGACCAGCTGGCCGCCAAGGCCAGCGTCAGCATCGCCACGATCTCGCGCTTCGCCCGCACGGTGGGCTGCGAAGACACCCGCGACCTGAAGATGAAGCTGGCCCAGGCCAGCACCGTGGGCAGCCGCTTCCTGGACCCCACCGCGCCGGCCGAGGAAAGCACGTTCTACGCACGCATCTACGCCGATATCGAAAGCACGCTGCGCGCGCACCTGCCGACCTTCACCGAGCAACTGTTCGGCCAGGCCACGGCCATCGCGCACGAGGCGCGCATGATCTACGTGTTCGGCATGGGCGGCGCGTCCGCCGTGCTGGCGCAGGAAGTGCAGTCGCGGCTGGTGCGGCTGGGCTATCCCATCGCGGTCTACACCGACGCGGTGCTGCTGCGCATGGTCGCGGCCACGCTGGACGAGCGCGACGCGGTGCTGATCCTGTCGGCCTCGGGCCTGACGCCCGAGATCCTGGGCGCGGCGCGCATCGTCAAGCAGTACCGCGCCCGCATCGTCGCCATCACCGACGCGACCTCGCCGCTGGCGGAGATGGCCGACGTGGTGCTGCCGATCCGCACCGACGAGACCGACTTCATCTACAAGCCCTCGGCCTCGCGCTACGCCATGATGCTGGCGATCGACCTGCTGGCCACCGAACTGGCCATGCTGCATCAAGAAGAAAACCGTGAACGCCTGCGCCGCATCAAGCTGGCGCTGGACGGCTACCGCGGCGGCCCGAACCGGCTGCCGCTGGGCGATTGAACCTGGAACAGAAGATGTTTGACACTCTCATACGCGACGTGCGCGTGCTGGACGGCAGCGGCCAGGCCGAATACCGCGCCAGCGTGGCGCTGGAAGGCGGACGCATCGCGGCCATCGGCGAGCTGCCCGGCGCCCAGGCGCGGCACGTGGTCGACGGCGACGGCCTGGCGCTGGCGCCGGGTTTCATCGACGTGCACACGCACGACGACACCAACGTCATCCGCACGCCGGGCATGCTGCCCAAGCTCTCGCAGGGCGTGACCACGGTGGTGGTGGGCAATTGCGGCATCAGCGCCTCGCCCGTCTCGCTGCGCGGCGAGCCGCCGGATCCCATGAACCTGCTGGGCGCGCGCGAGGATTTCAGCTATCCCAGCTTCGCCGACTACACCCGCGCCATCGAGGCCGCGCAGCCGGCGGTGAACGTGGCGGCGCTGGTGGGCCACACCGCCCTGCGCAACAACCACATGGACCGGCTGGACCGCAGCGCCACCCGCGACGAAGTCCTGGCCATGCGCGAGCAGCTGCGTGAGGCGCTGGCGCACGGCGCCATCGGCCTGAGCACCGGCCTGGCCTACGGCTCGGCCATCGAGGCCGACACCGAAGAGGTCAAACTGCTGGCCGAGGCGCTGGACGAGTTCGGCGCGCTCTACACCACGCACCTGCGCTCGGAGTTCGCCGCCATCCTGGAAGCCATGCAGGAAGCGTTCGACATCGCCCTGCACGCGCGCGTGCCGGTGGTGGTGTCGCACCTGAAATGCGCCGGCGCCGGCAACTGGGGCCGCACGAAGGAAGTGCTGTTCAAGCTGGAGAACGCCGGCAAGATGCAGCGCGTGGGCTGCGATTGCTATCCCTATTCCGCCAGCTCGTCCACGCTGGACCTGAAGCAGGTCACGGACGAGTTCGACATCATCATCAACTGGTCGGCGCCACATCCGGACCAGGCCGGGCGCAAGCTGGCCGAAATCGCCGCCGACTGGAACGTGACGCTGCTGGAAGCGGCCAGACGCCTGCAACCGGCCGGCGCCGTCTACCACAACATGCACGAAGACGACGTGCGGCGCGTGCTGTCGCATCCGCTCACGATGGTGGGCTCGGACGGCCTGCCCAACGATCCCAAGCCGCATCCCCGGCTGTGGGGCGCCTTCCCGCGCGTGCTCGGCCACTACAGCCGCGACGCCGGCCTGTTCCCGCTGAACCAGGCGGTGCACAAGATGACCGGCCTGTCGGCCGCGCGCTATGGCCTGGCCGGACGCGGCCTGATCCGCGAGGGCTATCACGCCGACGTGGTGCTGTTCAATCCGGACACCGTGATCGACCGCGCCACCTTCGCCGATCCCGTCCAGGCGGCGGCCGGCATCGAGGCGGTCTGGGTCAACGGCGCCCTGTCCTATCTACACGGGCAGCCCACCGGCGAACGCGCCGGCCGTTGGCTGCCGCGCAATGGCGACCTGCGCGCGAGCTTCGCGGCGGCGTCCTCTCCCACTCTCTAAGCAAGGAGCACATCATGAGCAATTCCTCCACCACCGACAGCAACGGCATCACCCGCTACGGCGTGGCCGGCGGCACCGGCCAGGGCGGCTCGCACATGCCCTTCGCCCGCGCCGTGGCAGCCGACGGCTGGCTGTACGTGTCGGGCCAGGTCCCCATGGAAAACGGCGAAGTCATCGAGGGCGGCACCGTGGCCCAGTCGCACAAGGCCATCCAGCAGGTGCTGGCCATCCTGAAGGAAGCCGGCTACGGCCCCGAGCACGTGGTCCGCTGCGGCGTGTGGCTGGACGACGCGCGCGACTTCCCGTCGTTCAACAAGGTGTTCAAGGAATACTTCGGCGAAAACCCGCCGGCGCGCGCCTGCGTGCAGTCGCCGCTGATGGTGGACGCCAAGGTCGAGATCGATTGCGTGGCGTACAAGCGCCCCTGAGATAGACCAGGCCAGTAAGTAAATGGGGCGCCCAGGGCGCCCCTCTTCTTTTGCGCGGCGGCACGCGCGCCACGCGACGCAGCCGCCCGACTTGATTAATAAATCACATCGGACAATTAACCACAGGACTTCCCAGGATTTACCATGAATTCGCCACTTACCGACAGAATACGACTGTTAACGGAAGATATGGAATAAATGGAAAATCAAACCGAAGTTTGTATTTCAAAAATCATCATTTAAATAACTAATTACTTCTATTTATTGAAAAAATATCATTTGCTCATTAGGATGCATTGACGCAGGCAAGGATTGCGTCCGCGGCGCACCGACATGCGTTGCCAACAGGGATTCCGCAGACGCCCGTGCTTGTGCCCACGTCACTCGGACGATACACGGCGCCCATGAGCAGAACCGACGCAGTCCCCGTTGTCACGGCATTTCCCTCTTTTCCTCCCCGAGTCCCCCTGGCGCCGCGCAAGCTGGCGATTGCAATCGCCGCCGCGCTGTCCCAGGCCTGGATCCCCGCCCAAGCGCAAACGCCCACCGTCCTGACCAGCGGCAATATCGGGCCCGCCGTGCACTCGCCCAACCCCTCGTCGTCATGGGCGGCCAACAACCTGATCTACGTAGGCAACACCGCCACCGGCAGCATGAGCATCACGGATGGCGGCACCGTCACCAACCCCGGACGCGGCTCCATCGGCCACGGGAGCACCGCCATCGGCACGGTGACCGTGAGCGGCGCCGGCTCAAGCTGGACCATGACCGGCGGCATGTACGTGGGCTTCAACGGCAAGGGCAGCCTGTTGATCGAACAAGGCGGCAAGGTGAACGTCGGCCCCGGCTCCACCGCGGTCGGCGACGGTTCGGCCAGCGTAGGCGCTGTCACCGTCCGCGACGCCGGATCCGAGTGGAAGGTCGACGGCAACATCACCCTGACGACATTCGGCACCGGCACGATCAATCTCCAGAGCGGCGGCGCCGTCACGATCTCGAATGGCGCCGGCACCCTGTCAATGGGATCCGCGTCCAACGTCGGACTGTCGTCCACGCTCAATATCGGCGGCGCCTCGAGCAACCCGCTCGACGCCATGGCGCCCGGCACGCTGAACGCGGCGAGCATCACGATGAATCGCGCGCCCGCCACCATCAACTTCAACCACACCTCGACGAATTACGCCTTCGCCCCCACGGTGACTTCCGCAAGCGCGGGCACGCACAGCATCCATCAGATCGCGGGCACCACCAACCTGACCGGCGACAGCTCCGCCTTCACCGGCACCACGACGGTATCCGGCGGCACACTGGTGGTGACCAACAGACTGGGCGGGAGCGCCGTCGTTGACAATGGCCTGTTCAGCGTGACCGGAAGCTTCAACGGCAACGCCACGGCCAGCGGCGCCGGCAGCGTGGCCGGAACCGGCGCCATCAACGGCAACCTGAACTTCACCAGCGGCGGCATCCTCTCGGGCAACCAGGGCGGCACGCTGTCTGTCTCCGGCGCGATCAATCTGGCCAACGACACCACCGTCAACGTCGCGCTGGGCGCGGCATCCGCCACGCCGCTATTCTCCGCCGGCAACGGCCTGACGCTAGGCGGCACCCTCAACGTCACCGACCAGGGCGGCTTCGGCGCGGGCGTCTATCGCCTGTTCAACTACGGCGGCACGCTGACCAATAACGGCATGGTCCTCGGCTCGCTGCCCGCCGGCGTGAATCCCAGCAACCTGATGATCCAGACCTCGGTCATCGGCCAGGTCAACCTGGCCTCGACCTTTGGCATGCCTCTGACCTTCTGGGATGGATCCAATGCCGCCCAGCGCAACAACAATGTCGTCGATGGCGGCTCAGGCGTCTGGCGCACCGACGGCTACAACTGGACCAACGCCAGCGGCGCGCTCAACGGCCCTTACCAGCCGATCCCTTCCTTCGCCGTATTCCAGGCTGCGGCCGGCACGGTGACAGTGGACCAGTCCGCCGGCCCCATCGGCGTGACCGGCATGCAGTTCGCCACCGACGGCTATCAGGTCCAGGGCGACCCCATCGCCCTGCAGGGTCCCGCCGGCCAGAGCACCATCCGCGTGGGCGACGGCACGTCGGCCGGCGGCGGCATGACGGCGGTCATCACATCCGTGCTGACCGGCGCCAGCCAGCTCATCAAGGACGACCTGGGCACGCTGGTGCTGTCAGGCAACAATCTGTACACCGGCGGCACCGACGTGCATGCCGGCACGCTGCGCATTTCCAGCGATGCCAATCTGGGCAATGCCGCCAGTGGCATTGCCATGACCGGCGGCATGCTGGCCACCACGGCCAGCTTCGATACCAACCGCACGGTCACCATGACGCAGGACGGTCAGTTCAATGTCGCATCAGGCACCACTCTGGGCCTGCTAGGCGCCGTGTCGGGCAATGCCGACCTGGTAAAGCTTGGCGCCGGCACGCTGCAATTGGGCAGCGCCGCCAATGCCTATCGCAATACCGTGGTGCAGGCCGGCACACTGATCGGCAACGCGGCGACAATTTCCGGCAATACCAGTATCGCGCCCGGCGCCGCCCTGACCTTCAACCAGGCCGCCGATGCGTCCTATGCCGGCATCATGTCCGGCGCGGGCGTAGTCTCCAAGACGGGCGCGGGCGCGCTGACCTACACCGGCAACAGCGCCGGCTTCACCGGCACCACCACCGTGTCCGGCGGCTCGCTGGTCGTGGCCAGCCAGCTGGGCGGCAATGCCGTGATCAACGGCGGGACAATCAACGTGCAAGGCACTCAAGGCGGCAACGTGACCGCCAGCGGCGCTGGCACCGTGATGGGCGCGGGCTCGATTGCCAGTGACCTGACTTTCTCGAACGGCGGCGTACTGACGGGCAAGTCAGGGCAGACGTTGACGGTTGGCGGCAACCTGGCGCTGGACAATGCGACCGCCTCCAATTTCGCGGTCGAAGCGCCGCTGGCCAATGTCGGCGGCAACCTGACGCTGGCCGGCACGCTCAACGTGAGTTCGCAGAGCCCGTTGGGCCAGGGCCTGTACCGCGTGTTCAACTACAACGGCTCCTTGATCGGCAATGCCGGCTCGATGACCATCGGCAGCGTACCCAACGGCATGCTCGCGAACCAACTCGAAGTGCAGACCGCCGTGCCGGGCCAGGTCAACCTGGTCTACTCAGGCGGACAGACCTTCCGTTTCTGGGACGGCGGCAATCCTGGCCTGTACAACAACGGCGTGGTCAACGGCGGCTCAGGGGTCTGGAGTACCAATGTGAGCGATGCCAGCTGGACCCTAGTCAACGGCACGCCCAACAACATCTACAACCTGGCCTTCGCCGTGTTCCAGGGCGCGGCGGGCACGGTGACGGTGGACCAGTCCGCAGGCGCCATCGGCGTAACCGGCATGCAGTTCGCCACGAACGGCTACCGTATCCAGGGCGACCCGATCGCGCTGCGAGGAACCGGCGGACAGACCGTCATCCGCGTCGGCGACGGCGTCGCGGCCGGCAGCGGCATAACCGCCACCATTGCGTCGGTGTTGACGGGAGCCAGCCTGTTGGTAAAGGACGACCAGGGCACGCTCGTGCTGTCGGGCAACAATCTGTACAACGGCGGCACCGAAGTGCGCGGCGGCTCGCTGCAAGTCTCCAGCGACGCCAACCTGGGCGATGCCGCCGGCGGCATCACCATGAGCGGCGGCACGCTGGCCACCACCGCCACCTTCGACACCGGCCGCGCCGTCACGCTGACGCAGAACGGCCAGTTCAACGTCGCCGCCGGCACCACGCTGGGTCTGTCCGGACCCGTGTCGGGCGCCGCAGACCTGATCAAGCTCGGCGCCGGCACGCTGCAATTGCGCGGCGTGGGCAATGCCTATGGCAACACGCTGGTGCAGGCCGGCACGCTGATCGGCAACGCCGCCACGTTCTCGGGCAACATCGGCAACGCCGCCACGGCGGTGTTCGACCAGTCCGCCGATGCCAGCTACACCGGCAGCATCGGCGCGCTCGGCGGCGTCAGCGGCGTCATGGTCAAGCAAGGCGCCGGCAATCTCACGCTGACCGGCAATTCAGCACTGAACTGGTCGGTGCAGGCTGGCACGCTGACCAGCGCGGCCGAACGATTCAGTGGCAACGCCAACATCGCCGCCAGCGCCGCGCTGACCTTCAACCAGATCGCCGACGCCGCCTATGGCGGCACGCTGTCCGGCGCGGGCGCCTTCATCAAGACCGGCGCCGGCACCCTGACCTACAACGGCGACAGCTCAGCCTACACCGGCGCCACGTCCGTCGCCGGTGGCACGCTGCTGATCGGCGCCGGCAGCGGCAATGCCAATGCCGCGCTCGGCGGCGCGGTCACGGTACAAAGCGGCGCCACGCTGGCCGGCCACGGCGCGCTGGGCAGCGGCGCCGGGACCAGCCTGACGGTGACCTCGGGCGGCACGGTCTCGCCCGGCAATGCCGGCATCGGCACGCTGACGGTCAAGGGCAACCTGGCCTTCAACGACGGCGCGCGTTACAGCGTGCAGACCGATCCGACCGGCAGTGGCGCCGATCTGATCCACGCCACCGGCACGGCGGCCCTGGGCGGCGGGTCGGTCGCGCAGATCGGCCAGGCGGGCAACTATGGGCTGCGCTCGACCTACAAGATCCTGTCGACCGACGGCGGCTTGTCTGGCACCTTCGGCAGCGTCACGTCGAACTTCGCGTTCCTCGATCCAAAGCTCACTTATGATGCCAACAACGCCTATCTGACCCTGACGCGCAACAATATCAGCTTCACCTCGAATGGACTGACGCCGAACCAGAACGCGGCCGCCGGCGCCGTGGACAGCATCGGCTTGGCGGCCAGCAATCCGATGTATGACGCGGTAGCGTTGCTGCCCAATGATTCGGCAGCCATCCGCCGCGCCTTCGATCAGCTGTCCGGCGAAATCCACGCTTCGGCCAAGACCGCGCTGATCGAGGACAGCCGCTATCTGCGCGAAACGGCCACCGACCGCTTGCGCTCGGCCTTCGGCGACGCCAGCGCGGCACCCGCCATGGTGGCGGCCTATGGCGATGGCGGCGCGCTTCCGGTCGCACCCACGGCCAACCGGCCCGTGGCCTGGGTGCAGGGCTTCGGCGCCTGGGGCAGCACCAACGGCGACGGCAACGCCGCGCGCATGACCCGCTCGATCGGCGGCTTCGTCTTGGGCGCGGATGCGCCGGTGGCCGGCTGGCGGCTGGGCGCGATCGCCGGCTACAGCCGCAACAGCTTCAACGCCAGCGACCGTTCATCCTCGGGCACCAGCGACAACTACCATCTGGGCCTTTATGGCGGCACGCAGTGGCAGGTGGCCAGCGGCAAGCTCGGGCTGCGCACCGGCCTGGCCTACACCTGGCATGACATCGGCACGCGCCGCGGGGTCGCCTTCGATGGCTACTCCGACAGCTTGAAGAGCAGCTACAGCGCCGGCACCTTCCAGGTTTTCGGCGACCTGGGCTACCGCGTCGACATGGGCCGCGTCACGGTCGAGCCGTTCGTCAACCTGGCCTATGTGAACCTGGACACGGGGCGCTTCAAGGAAAGCGGCGGCGCGGCCGCGCTGCAAGCGGACCGCCAGGACACGCACACGACCTACTCGACGCTGGGCCTGCGCTCGTCGGCCAGGTTCGAGCTGGGCGGCAGGGAAGCCACCGTGCGCGGCACCCTGGGCTGGCGCCACGCCTTCGGTGATGTCACGCCATCGTCCACGCAGGCGTTCAGCGCGGGCAATGCCTACACCGTGACGGGCGTGCCCATCGCCCGGAATGCCGCGCTGATCGAGGCGGGCGTGGACGTGAACGTGGCCAGGAACGCCACGGTCGGCCTGTCCTACAACGGCATGCTTGCCTCGGGTGCCCGGCAACACGGCGTCAAGGCGAACTTCGTGCTGCGCTTCTGAGTCGCCCGAAAAAAGACAGCCCCGCGGTTCTTCGCGGGGCTGTCTGGTGATCGTGGCGAAGGAAAACCTGCCTACATCTTGACCACATCCACGCCCTTGGGCGCGGTGAACTGGAATTCCTTGGCGCCGATGGACGGATTCGGGGTTATGCCCGACAGGTCCACCCGCGTCGTCTGGCCGAAGGAATCCAGCAGCTCGACGCGCGCCGGCAGGTTGTCCTTCAAACCGATATCCACGCGCGAAAAACCGGCGTCGGCGTTGCGCGGCTTGGCGCGCAGCCAGTCCAGGCCGTCCTTGGACGGCAGCGCCGACACCTCGAACGACTGCTCCAGCGAGCCCGAGCCGAACAGGATCGCGGCGGGCGAGGTGCCGATGGCCGCGTCGACCTTGCGTTCGGTCACTTGCAGCAGGTCCGGATCGTACTGATAGACCTTGGCGCCATCCGAGATCACCAGCTGCTCGTAGGGCTTCTGCACCGCCCACTTGAACTTGCCGGGGCGCTGGAACGAGAACGTGCCGGTTTGCGCCGGCTGGGTGCGGCCCTGGGCGTTCACCGTGTATTGCGAGAACGAGCCGGTGGCCCCGTTCACCTTGCCGACGAAATCGCGCAGCTGCTCCTGCGCGCTGGCGGCCGCGGCGGGCGCGGATGCCAGGATCGAAGCCATGCACAGGGCCGCCGCGGCGGCCAGGCCTTGGAACATCTTCATCATGCTTCCTCTCGGGCTGCGGCCGGCACCAGGATGTCCCGGTTGCCATTGGACTGCATCGCCGACACCATACCCGATTGCTCCATCTGCTCCAGTAACCGGGCCGCGCGGTTGTAACCAATCCGCAGATGGCGCTGCACCAGCGAAATGGACGCGCGGCGGTGCTTGAGCACCACTTCGCAGGCCTGGTCGTACATGGGGTCCGACTCGGCGTCGCCACCGATGCCGGTGACGCTGCCCGCGCCTTCCGCGCCGTCGCCATCCAGGCCGCCCTCGAGCAGGCCTTCAATGTAGTTCGGCTCGCCCTGGGCCTTCAGGCTCTCGACCACGCGGTGGACTTCATCGTCGCTGACAAAGGCGCCGTGCACGCGCACCGGCAGGCCGGTGCCCGGCGGCATGTAGAGCATGTCGCCCTGGCCCAGCAGGGTTTCCGCGCCCATCTGGTCGAGAATGGTGCGCGAGTCGATCTTGGACGAGACCTGAAAGGCGATGCGGGTCGGGATGTTGGCCTTGATCAGGCCGGTGATCACGTCCACGCTGGGGCGCTGGGTGGCCAGGATCAGGTGGATGCCAGCGGCGCGCGCCTTCTGCGCCAGGCGCGCGATCAGCTCTTCGATCTTCTTGCCCACCACCATCATCAGGTCGGCCAGCTCGTCGATGACCACCACGATGGTGGGAAGCGGCGCCAGCGGCTCGGGCTGGTCGGGCGTCAGCGAGAACGGATTGGGGATGGGTTCCTCGCGCTTGATGGCGTCGCGGATCTTGGTGTTGTAGCCGGCCAGGTTGCGCACGCCCATCTTGCTCATCAGGCGGTAGCGCTTTTCCATTTCGCCCACGCACCAGTTCAGCGCGTTGCCGGCCTGGCGCATGTCCGTGACCACCGGCGCCAGCAGGTGCGGAATGCCTTCGTAGACGCTCATTTCGAGCATCTTCGGATCGATCAGGATCAGACGGGTGTGCGAGGCGTCGGCCTTGTACAGGAGCGACAGGATCATGGCGTTGATCCCGACCGACTTGCCGGAGCCGGTGGTGCCGGCCACCAGCAGGTGAGGCATCTTGGCCAGGTCGGCCACCACCGGATTGCCGGCGATGTCCTTGCCCAGCGCCATCGTCACCACCGAGTGGCTGGC
Organism: Achromobacter sp. 1011791174; assembly: GCF_059760925.1. NCBI lineage: Bacteria > Pseudomonadati > Pseudomonadota > Betaproteobacteria > Burkholderiales > Alcaligenaceae > Achromobacter > Achromobacter sp. 1011791174. The sequence continues at coordinate 66,725 of NZ_JCBANH010000010.1, read as the reverse complement.
GTGGTAGGTCTGCGAACCCAGGATTTCCGACAGCTTGACCATCTGGCGGCGCGGGTTGGGCAGTTCCAGGCCCATCAGGTTCTTGCCGGGTATGGTTTCCACCACCCGGATGCTGACCAGGCTGAGCGCGCGCGCCAGGTCCTTGGCCAGGTTGACGATCTGGCTACCCTTGACGCCAGTGGCCGGCTCGATTTCGTAGCGCGTGATGACAGGGCCCGCCTGCGCCGCCACCACGGTGACGGACACGCCGAAGTCGGCCAGCTTCTTTTCGATCAGGCGCGAGGTGAATTCGATGGTCTCGGCCGACACGGTTTCCTGGTTGGGCGGCGGCGGGTCGAGCAGGCTGATGGCGGGCAGGTCGCCCTCGGCGCCCGGCGGCGGGGCGAAGAACAGCGACTGCTGCTTTTCCTTTTCCACGCGCTCGGACTTAGGCACCACGGTGATGGCGGGCTCGATGCGCACAGGCTGCTCGTGGACCAGCTTTTCCTGCTTGGCCACCACCTGCTCGGTGCGCACGGCCTTGGCCACTTCGCCGACCTTGCGGTCCTCGCGCGCGGCATAGGAGCTGCGCACGCGAAACACCATGCCTTCGATCCAGGCGCCGACCCGCTCGGCGATGTTCAGCCAGGAGAACGAGAAGAACAGGCTCAGGCCGATGGCCAGCATGACCAGGAAGGCCAGCGTGCTGCCGGTGAAGCCGATGCTGCGGCCGATCAGGTCGGCCAGCGTATGGCCGATGACGCCGCCCGCGCCGCTGGCGTGCTCGGACGCGCCGGGCAGGTGCATGCCACGGCTGGGCAGGCGCAGGGCCTCCATGCCGAGCGAACCGACCATCAGCAGGAAGAAGCCGATGCCCTCTTCCCAGTGAACGCGGGGCAGGACTTCGGGTTGCTTACTATTGGTAACTTTAAGTTGGCTGGCCAGGCGGCGATAACCGGCCCGGACGCGGTGCAAAAGCAACACCACCCACCACCAGGCGGAAAATCCGAACAGATAGAGCAGGATGTCGGCCAGATAGGCGCCCAACATGCCGCCGCGGTTGTGCACCGCGCCGGCGGGCACCGAGTGCGACCAGCCGGGGTCGGCGGCGTTCCAGGTGGCCAGCACCAGGGTCAGCCAGGCCGCCAGGGCGGCAAAGAGGATCCAACGGGCCTCGCGCAGCAGCGAGGATAGTCGTGTCTGCAGCGGGGAAGGTCCGTTGCGGGTATTGCGCGAGGCGCGTGGAGTGGCATTCGAGATACGCGGCATGCGGCTCATTATAATTGGGCGTCAATCTAAAGATACCTGCCCATGTCCACGCCTACCTCCACGCCCAAGCACGCTAAAGTTTTGATACTTGGTTCCGGCCCCGCCGGTTACACGGCCGCCGTCTATGCCGCGCGCGCCAATCTGAACCCCGTACTTGTTACAGGTCTGGCCCAGGGCGGCCAGCTCATGACGACGACCGACGTCGACAACTGGCCGGCGGACGCCGACGGCGTGCAGGGTCCGGACCTGATGCAGCGCTTCCAGAAGCACGCCGAACGCTTCAACACCGAAATGCTGTTCGACCACATCGCCAGCGTCGACCTGTCCAAGCGCCCGTTCACGCTGAACGGCGACGGCGGCAAGGTCTACACCTGCGACGCGCTCATCATCGCCACCGGCGCCTCGGCCAAGTACCTGGGCCTGCCGTCCGAAGCGTCCTTCATGGGCCGCGGCGTGTCGGGCTGCGCCACCTGCGACGGCTTCTTCTACCGCAACCAGGACGTGGTCGTGGTGGGCGGCGGCAACACCGCCGTCGAGGAAGCCCTGTACCTGTCGAACATCTGCCGCAAAGTCACCCTGATCCACCGCCGCGACAAGTTCCGCGCCGAGCCCATCCTGGTAGACAAGCTGATGTCCAAGGTCGAGAACGGCAACATGGAGCTCAAGGTCTTCCATACGCTGGAAAAAGTGCTGGGCGACGACAGCGGCGTGACCGGCGTGCGCGTGCGCCACGTCGACACCGGCGCCACCGAGGACCTGAAGGTCACCGGCGCTTTCATCGCCATCGGCCACCAGCCCAACACCAGCATCTTCCAGGGCCAGCTGGAAATGAAGGACGGCTACATCGTCACCAAGAGCGGCCTGTCCGGCATGGCCACCATGACCTCGGTGCCCGGCGTGTTCGCCGCCGGCGACGTGCAGGACCACGTCTACCGCCAGGCCATCACCAGCGCCGGCACCGGCTGCATGGCCGCGCTGGATGCCCAGCGCTGGCTGGAGAGCGAAGGCCAGTAATGAAAGGCAGCAAAGTCGGCCTGGCCGACCTGAAGCGCCTGAAGAAGGACCTGGAGGCCGAGCGCCAGCGCGCCACGCTGGCCCGCGCCTCGGTCGCGGCTGCCGCGCGCAAGCCGGCGGCCGAGTCCGCCAATCCCGCCGACGATGCCGAGGCGCTGCGGCGCAGCCTGCGGTCCGTCACCCCGATCAGGCGCGACGCCCGCGTCGAGCACAAGCCCGTGGCCACGCCCGCGCCGGCCCTGCGCCGCGCCAACGCGCTGGGCGAGACCCCGACCCGCGCCGACGCCGGCGTGTCCGACGGCGGCGAAGTCATCCACCTGCTGTCCGAAGGCGGCACCGCCTTCGTGCGCGGCGACGCCGCGCCCGACACGGCGCGCAACCTGCGTCGCGGCCAGTGGCGCGCGGGCGCCGAACTCGACCTGCACGGCCTGCGCGTGGAACAGGCCCGCCACGCCCTGCTGTCCTTCCTGGATGAATGCCAGGAACACGGCATCCGCTGCGTGCGCATCGTGCACGGCAAGGGCTACGGCTCGCAGGGGCTGGAGCCGGTGCTCAAGGACAAGGCCCGCACCTGGCTGGTGCAGAAGAACGAGGTGCTGGCGTTTTCCGAGGCGCCCGAGCGCGAAGGCGGCGCCGGCGCCCTGCTGGTGCTGCTGCGCCAGGCCGAAGGAGCCCGCAAATGAAATGGCTGTACCTGGCCGTGGCCATCCTGGCCGAGATCGTCGCCACCAGCGCCCTGAAAAGCTCCGATGGCTTCACGCGGCTGCTGCCGTCGGTGGTGACGACGCTCGGCTACGTGGTGTCGTTCTATTTCCTGTCGCTGACGCTGCGCGAGGTGCCGGTCGGCATCGCCTACGCGATCTGGTCGGGCGTGGGCATCGTGCTCATCTCCATCGTCAGCGCGCTGCTCTTCAAGCAGCACCTGGACGCGCCGGCGATGATCGGCATGGGCCTCATCATCGCCGGCGTGGTGGTGATGAACGTCTTCTCGAAGTCCGTTTCCCACTGAGCCCCACAGCAGCCTCCCCGAGCTAGCTGTTCGCGGCCGGCGGCGCGCCCCCGCCCGGCTGGCGCAGGTAATCGACCAGCGCCAGCGTGGCGCGGTCGGGCGGCGGGGTCAGCAGCGACACCACGATGATGGTCAGGAAGGCCACCGGCGCGCCGAACACGCCGGCGGCGATGGGCTGAATGCCCCACCACAGCGTGATCGGCTCGCTGCGCGAGATGCCCAGCACCCATTCGCGCAGCCAGGGCTGGGTGTGTGTCATGTAGGAGAACGTGACCAGCAGCCCCGCCGCCATGCCCAGCGTCGCCCCCCACTTGTTCGCTCGCCGCCAGAACACGCCCATGACCAATGCCGGGAAGAAAGACGAGGCGGCGAAGGAGAAGGCGGCGGACACCATGAACAGGATGTCGGCCGGCTTGCGCGCCGCGACCCAGGCCGCGCCGAACGCCACCGCCAGCAGCAGGATCTTGGACGCCATCACGCGCCGCGCCGCCGGCATGCGCGGCGACACCACCCGATACCACATATCGTGCGACAGCGAGTTCGACAGGGTCAGCAGCAGGCCGTCGGCGGTGGACAGCGCGGCGGCCAGCCCGCCGGCGGCCACCAGCCCGGAAATCACATAGGGCAGCCCGCCGATCTCCGGCATGGCCAGCACCACCACATCCGCCCCCATGCTGATCTCGCCCAGCTGCACGATGCCGTCGCGGTTGATGTCGGTCACGTCCAGCAGGTTGCTGTCGACCGCGCTCCAGGCGTGCACCCAGTTGGGCAGGCTGAGGAAGTTGGAGCCGACCACCTGCGTGTAGACCTCGTACTTCACCAGCAGGGCCAGCGCCGGCGCCATGAAATACAGCAGCAGGATGAACAGCAGGGACCAGCACACGGAACGCCGCGCCTCGCTCACCGAGGGCGTGGTGTATGAGCGCATCAGGATGTGCGGCATGCCGGCGGTGCCCAGCATCAGGCACAGCACCAGCGCCAGGAAATTGGTGCGCATGTTGCTGCGCTCTTCCGCGTCCTTGGCCGGAAACGGCTCGGCATGCGGCGTGGGCGGCGCGGCGCGCGCCTCGAACAGGGCCTTGGACTGCGACCAGGCCGCGCGCGCCTCCTCGGCATTCGGCGGATAGGACGCCAGCTCACGCTCCAGCGAACGGATCTCCACCATGGGCGCGTCGGTGGCGTTGAGCTGGGCCAGCCGGCTGCGCAGCTTGTCCTTCTCCAGCGTCCAGGACTCGGGCAGCGCGGCGATGCGCTGGCCCATCTCGTCGGCCCGCTCCTGCCAGATGCGCCGCACCTCGATCTCGCCGGTATCGTTCAGCAGATAGCTTTCCTTCTCGGCCACCTGCTGCAACACGATGCCGGCCGAGACCTGCGGCACGGGCGATCCGGTGTGCTTGACCGACAGCCACACCACCGGCACCAGATAGGCGATCACCAGGATGATGTACTGCCCGACCTGGGTCCAGGTCACCGCCCGCATGCCGCCCAGGAAGGAACAGACCAGCATGCCCCCCAGCGCCACGAAGATGCCCAGCTCGAACGAGATGCCGGTCATGCGGGTGGTGATGATGCCCACGCCGTAAATCTGCGCGACCAGATAGGTGAAGGAACACAGGATGGCGCAGGCCACGCCGGCCAGGCGCGGCAGGTTGCCGCCGTAGCGCGCGCCCATGAAATCGGGGATGGTGTACTGGCCGAAGCGGCGCAGGTAGGGCGCCAGCAGCATGGCCACCAGCACGTAGCCGCCAGTCCAGCCCATGATGTAGGCCAGCCCGCCGTAGCCGGTCAGGTAGAGCGTGCCCGCCACGCCGATGAAGGACGCCACCGACATCCAGTCGGCCGCCGTGGCCATGCCGTTGTAGATGGCCGGCACGCGCCGTCCGGCGACGTAGTACTCGACCTGGTCGGAGGTGCGACAGACGATGCCGATGCCGGCGTACAGGCTCACCGTCACCAGCAGGAAGACATAGCCGATCCAGTTGCGCGGCATGCCCAGGATCTCGGCCAGCGCCATCAGCAGGATCAGCAGCGCGAAACCGGCCGTGTACAGGACATAGATGCGCCGCAGCCGCAGGCTGAATTCCTGCGGGGTGTCCCCGCTGAAAAACGGCATCAGCGGTCCCCCTCAAGCTCGGCGCGCCGGTCGGCGCGGTTCATGACCCCGGCGTAGACCGCGATGATGATCAGGTAGGCCAGCGGCGCGCCATAGGCCGCCATCCAGTACGAGAATGGCCAGTTGAGGAAGTCGAAGGACAGGCCGCGGGCGAAATACGAGGGGATGAAGGTCAGCCCGGCCCAGAGCGCGAGCAATAGCGCGATCAGGCGCAAGTTGCGGCGCCAATAGGAACGGGAGGGGGATGCGGAGGGAACGCGGGATTCGGGCATAGCGATTTTTGACAACCTGGCCTGAATATCGCGAAACGCGGCGCCCGCCGCGCCGGAGCAAGCATTTCCGGACGCTTTAAGCGACAACGGCCGGCACTGCCTGGTGCCAGCCGTTGTGCGTTTTGCTTTTTTTGATACTGCTTTACTTTTTTTATGTACCGGTGCCGCCGGTCTCGTGCCCATGATGCAGGGCTTGTCTCCTCACCTGCATGGGACGAGATTCTGCACCAGACGCGGGATTGTCACACTAGGGGAATGCCCTAATTCGGCGCATTCATTTACATATAACTGGCACCACAATGGTGCAAATCACCCAGCTCGTCCCAACCTTTGGGATTTTTCCCGGATGCCCGCGAGTCGGCGTCCATTTACGGCCTTGCCGCAAAACCCGATTTGCGCCGCCCTTCCCCATCCTGGCGCCACCGCGCCCGCATCCGGGCGCGCCTGGCCGCCACGCCCCGCCACGGGGCGGTCCGCGCCGTTTTTATATCCCGTTTACACCTGCCGGCCAAAGCTATACCCCGTTTTTACCCCCCGCTCCGTAACCTGCCGCTGTCCTGATTGGTCATTGCGCCTGCGCGGCCCGCATCCCCTCTGCCGCGCATGGCCCGACGCACGCAGGGAGCATCGCTCCCGGGAGGAAAGAACGTGGATGCCATCTATATCGCCATCTTCGCCGTCATGGCCGGGCTGACTTACGCCCTGCTGGGATTGTGCGCAGCCCTGTCATCGGGAGACCAATCATGAGCTGGCTCTACTGGCTCAGCGGCCTGACCGCGGCCGCCCTGTTCGTGTACCTGCTGGTCGCCCTGTTCAAACCGGAGAAGTTCTGATGAACGCCCAATACATCGGACTGCTCGTGCTCTATCTCGCAGTCCTGCTTGCCCTCGCGCCGTTTCTCGGGCGCTACATCCGCATCGCCATGGAGGACGGGCAGTCCCGCTGGACCGCCTGGGGCCGTCCGCTGGAACGCGTCATCTACCGGCTGTCCGGCATCGATCCGCAAGCCGAGATGGGCTGGAAGCGCTACGCGCTGGCGGTGCTGGCCTTCAACATCCTCGGCATCATCGCCGTCTACGCCCTGCAACGCCTGCAGGGCATGCTGCCGCTGAACCCGGCCGGCATGGGCCCGGTATCGCCCGATTCCGCGCTGAACACCGCCATCAGCTTCGTCGCCAACACCAACTGGCAGGGCTACGGCGGCGAATCGACCATGAGCTACCTGACGCAGATGCTGGCGCTCACGGTGCAGAACTTCGTGTCCGCCGCGACCGGCATCGCCGTGCTGTTCGCGTTGATCCGCGGGCTGGCGCGCCATTGCAGCGCCACGCTGGGCAACTTCTGGACCGACATGGTCCGCAGCACGCTGTATGTGCTGCTGCCGCTGTCGCTGATCCTGGCACTGGCGCTGGTCAGCCAGGGCGTGATCCAGAACTTCAGCCCCTATGTCGAGGCGCAGACCGTCGAGGCGCTGCACTACGACCAGCCGCGCGTGGACGCGCAGGGCCAGCCGGTGCTGGACGCGGCCGGCCAGCCGGTCACCGACCCGGCGGTCACGCAGACCCAGACGCTGGCGATGGGTCCGGTGGCCTCGCAGGAAGCGATCAAGCTGCTGGGCACCAACGGCGGCGGCTTCTTCAACGCCAACTCGGCCCATCCCTATGAGAACGCCACGCCGCTGGCGAACTTCCTGGAAATGCTGGCCATCCTGATCATCCCGGCCGCACTGTGCTTCTCGTTCGGCGAGATGGTCGGCAGCCGCAAGCAGGGCATCGCGGTGCTGGCGGCGATGACGGCGCTGTTCGTCGCTTTCGCGATCAACGTGGGCTATTTCGAGCAACAGGCCAATCCGATGGCGGCGCAGGCCGGCGCGGACAGCGCCCTCTCGGCCTTCTCGCCCGGCGGCAACATGGAAGGCAAGGAAACCCGCTTCGGCATCGCCGCCACCTCGCTGTTCGCCACCGTGACCACGGCGGCGTCCTGCGGCGCGGTCAACGGCATGCACGACTCGTTCAACGCCATGGGCGGCGTGACGCCGATGCTGCAGATGCAGTTGGGCGAGGTGGTCTACGGAGGCGTCGGCTCCGGTCTGTACGGCATGCTGGCCTTCGCCGTCCTGGCGGTGTTCATCGCCGGCCTGATGATCGGCCGCACGCCGGAATACCTGGGCAAGAAGATCGAGGCCTACGACATGAAGATGGTGTCCATCGTCATCCTGGCCACTCCGCTGCTGGTGCTGGGCGGCACCGCGCTGGCCGTGTCGGTCAGCGCCGGCCAGGCGGGCGTGCTCAATCCTGGCATCCACGGTTTCTCGGAAATCCTGTACGCCCTGACCTCCGCGGCCAACAACAACGGCAGCGCCTTCGCCGGCCTGTCCGCCAACACGCCCTTCTACAACGTGCTGCTGGGGGCGGCGATGTGGTTCGGCCGCTTCGCCATCATCGTCGCCGTGCTGGCGATGGCCGGTTCGCTGGCCGCCAAGCGCCGCCTGCCCGCCGGCCCCGGCAGCATGCCGACCCACGGCCCGCTGTTCGTGGTGCTGCTGATCGGCGCCGTGCTGCTCGTGGGCGCGCTGACTTACGTGCCCGCGCTGGCGCTTGGCCCCGTCGCCGAGCACCTGCTCCGCTAATGATGAAGCCCACCCCCGAAGCGCTGCGCGCTTCCCCCTCAAGGGGGCGCAGCCGCGGACCGGCAAAGCCGGCTCCGCGCTGCCCCGCTCGAGAAACCTCCGATGGCGTAGTACGCCACACATCACTAATATGGCGCATGCACTTTGATCTGCCCGACCTCCGCCTGTTCATCCACATCGCCGAATCCCCCAGCCTGACGCAGGCGGCCAAGCGCGCCCACCTGTCGCTGGCCGCGGTCAGCGTGCGCATCAAGGCGCTGGAGAACCAGCTCAATACCCGCCTGCTGTACCGCGACAGCCGGGGCGTGGAGATCACGCCCGCCGGCCAGCGCCTGCTGCAGCATGCGCGCGTGATCCTGCGCCAGGTGGACCACCTGAAGCACGACTTCCAGGAACAGGCCGACGGGGACGCCGGCCATATCCGCATCTTCGCCAACACCACGGCGGTCACCGAGTTCATGCCCGACCTGCTGGCCCGCTACCTGGCCGGGCATCCGGGCGTGACCGTGGACCTGCAGGAGCGGCTGACGCGCGACATCGTGCGCGGCGTGCGCGACGGCACCACCGACCTGGGCATCGTGGCCGGCCCGGTGGACGCGCCTGAATTGCAGGCCATCCACTTCAGCACCGACCGCCTGGTGCTGGTGACGCCCAACGGCCACCCCTTGCAGGACCGCGCCAAGGTCAAGCTGACCGAGGCCGTCAGCTATCCCTTCATCACCATGCACGAAGGCTCCACGCTGGTGGCCTTCCTGCGCGAACAGCTGGAAATGGCCGGCCAGCGCCTGCCCCAGCGCATCCAGCTCTACAGCTTCGATTCCATCTGCCGCATGGTGCAGGCAGGCGTCGGCGTGGGCGTGATTCCGGATTCGGCCGCACGGCGCTACGGCGCCAGCCAGGGCCTGCGCGTGGTCGAGCTGGACGAACCCTGGGTGGTGCGCGAGCGCAAGCTGCTGCTGCGCGACATCGACGCCCTGCCCGGCTGCGCGCGCGAGCTGATCGCGCAGATACAGGAGTCGCGCGACGAGTCCGGCGACACATCGCAGGTGACAGATACCGCGCCAGCCAGGCCCGCCAGGGCGCGCCCTGCGTCCAAGACCGCGCGTGCCACGAAAACGCCGCTCAAGTCCCGCTGACGACCGGCAAGGTCCGCCACGCCGGCGACCCCGCCGGTACACGCTTGCCAACCCGCGCACCCACTCGTGAACAGCATCCTGGTTCGGACACCAATCCTCGCTGAACATCCTGAATCTTCATTTCAACGATGATGGATTGGTAAAAATCAGATTTCATCGCGCATCGCCTGCGTCCGGCGCATCTCGCCGCGCCCCCATGCTACGGTGGCCCGCCCAATCACTCGCGGGAGTTCCGGATCATGCATGCACCCCATTCCCTTCCCCACTCCAAGCGCCGCACCGGCAGGACGCGCCGCATCGGCAAGGCCTGGCGCAAGGCGCTGCACGGCAGCGCGGCGCTCACCCTGCTGCTCTGCGGCGCCGCGCATGCGGACGCGACGCTGCCCAACGGCGGCAGGGTCGTACTCGGCTCCGCCGACTTGTCCAGCGCTCCCGGCGACAACGGGGGAATCAGCCACATCACCCAAGGCGGACCCCATCTGATCATCAACTGGGACAGTTTCAACATCGCCGAAGGCAAGCAGGTCGTTTTCCGGCAGCCGTACCCATCCGCCGTGGCGCTGAACCGCGTGATCGGCAACTCGGCCAGCCAGATCCTGGGTCAGCTGAATGCGAACGGCCAGGTCTTCCTGGTCAACCCCAACGGCATCCTGTTCGGACCGAACTCGCAGATCAACGTGGGCGCGCTGGCCGCCTCGACGCTCGCCCTGAGCAACAGGGACTTCCTGGGCGGACGCGACTACCGCTATGCCACCCAGGGCAAGTCCGCCAGGGTCGTCAACCAGGGCAGCCTGAATGCCAGGGCGGGCGGCTTCATCGCCCTGGTCGGCGGGCAGGTGGACAACCAGGGAACCATGCAAGCGCCCGGCGGCACCATCGCCATGGCCGCCGGCAAGGCGGTCACGCTGACGCGCATCGGCAACGGCGCGCTCAGCGTGCAGATCGATGAAGCCGCGCTGGACACGCTGGCCCGCGATGGCCAGGCCCTGCAAGCCCTTGGAACGCAGTCGGTTTCGCCGGCACTGGCCGAGCAGGCCATGCTGCGCGCGGCGGTGAACGACAAGGGCCTGATCGAGGCCGCGACCCTGACGAAACAGGGCAGCCTCATCGTGGCCGTGGGCCAGGGCGCGAAGATCACTGCCGGCGGCGTGCTGGACGTCAGCGCGCATGCCGGCCATGCCGGCCAGATCCAGCTGTACGGCCAGACGGTGGCCGTGACCGGCGACCTGCTCGCACGCGCCGCGGGCGCGGGCAACGGCGGCCGAATCACGCTGAGCGGCGGGCAGCTGAGCCTGGCCGACGCCAGCCAGGTGGACACGCGATCAGCGCCCGGACGCACGGGCTGGCTGACGCTGGAGTCGAACCGTATCACCGTCGCGCCGGACGCCGCGGCCGGCCAGACCCGCGTCAGCGCCGCCGCGCTGGCCCGCCACCTGGGCCGCAACAACGTGTCGCTGGCATCCACTCAAGCCGACCTCCAGGTGAACGAGGCCGTCGCCTGGAACAACGACCACACGCTGAGCCTGTCCGCCCGCGACAACATCCTGCTGGCGGCCGACATCCAGGCCAGGGGACGCCGAGCCAGCCTGGCGCTGGCGCATGGCGAGAACGCCGACTATCGCCTGGGCAAGGACGTGAAAGTGACACTGTCCGGCGCCGACGCCGGATTCTCGCTGAACGGGCAGACCTATGCCGTCATCCAGGATGCGCGCCAGCTCCAGGAGATGGACAACAACCTGGCCGGCCACTACGTGCTGGGCAATGACATCGACGCCAGCGACACGCGCAACTGGAACATGGGGCGCGGCTTTCTTCCGGTGGGCCAGCATGAAGCCAACAGCTTCCGCGGCACCCTGGCGGGCCTGGGCAATGCCATCGACGGCCTCTACATCAAGCACGACGCGTCTCGACAAGCCTCTACATCCGACAACCTGGGCCTGTTTGGCGTTTCAAGCGGCACTGTCCGCGATCTTGACCTGAAGGATCTGTACATTGCATCCGAGCATGGCGCGCGCGCCATCGGCGGACTGGCTGGCCAGAATCAGGGCGTCATCAGGCAGGTGCGCGCCTCGGGACGGATCGCCAGCATGAACAGCGACGCCGTCGGAGGGCTGGTCGGCGAGAACAGAGGCCTGATCTCACACGTCAGCTTCGACGGCGAGGTCATCAATCGCAACACCGCCGATCATCACGGCGGCAACCTGGGCGGGCTGGCCGGCATGAACTCCTCCAAGGGTGCCCGCATCGAACACGCGATCGCCAGGGCGACGGTCCGAGGTGACGACGCCGCCCCCGGCGGACTGGTTGGCGTGAACGCGGCCGGAGCCGAGATCAGCGATTCCCTGGCCACGGGCGAGGTCTGGTCCAACAACTTCCTGGCCGGCGGGCTGGTCGGCCTCAACGCCGACGGTCGCATCCTCAGATCCGAAGCCTCCGGCCCCGTCATTTCGAACGGCAAGCACCACAACATCCTCGTGGGCCTGAACGTTGGTGTAGACAGCGACATCGTGGACTCGAAGGCGACGTACACCCCTGCCCCGTGAGCGCGGTCCGGTAGGGAAAGACGGATCGGTCCCGCAAGCGCGCCGCGCCCGATCCGATGAAACAAGGCCCCGGCCAGTTTCCTGGCCGGGGCCTTGTCGTTCCTGAGCCGCCCGCGCCTCATCAGGCGCGCCGCGAACGAGGGCGAACCCTCACGCTTGCGGCTTCACGCGAAACCGCCGGTCAAGCCACCGCGACCGGGATCTTGCCGATCTTGGCCTGCCATTCCTTCGGTCCGGTGTTGTGGACCGAAATGCCCTGGGCGTCCACCGCCACGGTCACCGGCATGTCCTTCACATCGAACTCGTAGATGGCTTCCATGCCCAGGTCCTCGAAGGCCAGCACTCGGGCTTCGCGGATCGCCTTGGACACCAGGTAGGCCGCGCCGCCCACCGCCATGAGGTAGGCCGAGCCGTGCTTGCGGATCGCCTCGATGGCGACCGGGCCGCGCTCGGACTTGCCGATCATGGAGATCAGGCCGGTCTGCGCCAGCATCATCTCGGTGAACTTGTCCATGCGGGTGGCGGTGGTGGGACCGGCCGGGCCAACCACTTCGTCGCGCACCGGATCGACCGGGCCCACGTAGTAGATGACGCGGTTGGTGAAGTCCACCGGCAGTTGCTCGCCCTTGGCCAGCATGTCCTGGATGCGCTTGTGCGCGGCGTCGCGGCCGGTGAGCATCTTGCCCGACAGCAGCAGGGTCTGGCCTGGCTTCCAACTGGCGACTTCTTCCTTGGTCAGCGTGTTCAGGTCCACCTGCTTGGACTTGTTGTAGTCCGGCGCCCAGTGCACTTCCGGCCACTCGGACAGCGAGGGCGGATCCAGGCGCGCCGGGCCCGAGCCATCCAGCACGAAGTGGGCGTGGCGGGTGGCGGCGCAGTTCGGGATCATGGCCACGGGCTTCGAAGCCGCGTGGGTCGGGAAGGTGTTGATCTTGACGTCCAGCACCGTGGTCAGGCCGCCCAGGCCCTGGGCGCCGATGCCCAGCGCGTTGACCTTTTCGTACAGCTCGATGCGCAGCTCTTCCAGCTTGTTCTGCGGGCCGCGCGCCAGCAGTTCGTACATGTCGATGTCTTCCATCAACGACTGCTTGGCCATCAGCATGGCTTTTTCAGCGGTGCCGCCGACGCCGATGCCCAGCATGCCGGGCGGGCACCAGCCCGCGCCCATGGTCGGCACGGTCTTGAGCACCCAGTCCACCAGCGAGTCGCTGGGGTTGAGCATGACGAACTTGGTCTTGTTCTCGGAACCGCCGCCCTTGGACGCGATCTGCACGTCGACCTTGTCACCGGGGACCAGGTCGACGTGCAGGATACAGGGCGTGTTGTCGCGGGTGTTCTTGCGGGCGAACAGCGGATCATCCAGCACCGAGGCGCGCAGCGGATTGTCCGGGTTCAGGTAGCCGCGGCGCACGCCTTCGTCACAGAGTTCCTGCAGGCTGCGCTTGGTGTCGAAGCGCACGTCCATGCCGACCTTCAGGAACACGTTGACGATGCCGGTGTCCTGGCACAGCGGACGCTTGCCTTCGGCGCACATGCGCGAGTTGGTCAGGATCTGCGCCATCGCGTCGCGCGCGGCGGGGCTTTCCTCGCGCTCGTAGGCGCGGGCCAGGTGGCGGATGTAGTCCACCGGATGGTAGTAGCTGATGAACTGGATCCCGTCGGCGATCGACTGGACCAGGTCTTCTTCCTTGATGATGACGGACATGGCGAATTTGCTGTCTAGAGGGAAAACGTGAAAACGCGGCCGGGGCGACCGGCCGCGCGCGTAGGGACTAGCCTATTTTATGGTTCTTGCCGGGCGCTCATTTACCTTGCCAAACCGGCTTGCGCTTCTCGGCGAAGGCGGTGGCGCCTTCCTTGGCGTCGGCCGAGGTGAAAATGTGCGCGGTCAGCGGACGCTGGCGGTCGAACATCTCGTCCTGCGACCAGTCGCCCGATTGGGACACGATGCTCTTGGCGGTCTGCACCGACAGCGGGCCGTTCTCGACGATGGCGCGGGCCAGCTCCAGCGCGCCGGCCAGGGCGCCGCCCGGCTCGGTCAGGCGGTTGACCAGTCCGAAGGCATGGGCGCGCTCGGCGGGCAGCATGTCGCCGGTCAGGATCACTTCCATGGCGATGTGGTACGGCAGGCGGCGCGGCAGGCGCAGCATGCCGCCGGCGCCGGCCACCAGGCCGCGCTTGACCTCGGGCAGGCCGAACTTGGCGTTGCTGGCAGCCACGATCAGGTCGGACGCCAGCGCCATTTCGCAGCCGCCAGCCAGGGCGTAGCCTTCCACGGCCGCGATCAGCGGCTTCTTGGGAGGGCGCTCGGTCAGGCCGGCGAAGCCGCGGCCCTCGACGTAGGGACGCTGGCCGGACTTGGCGAAGGCCTTGAGATCCATGCCCGACGAGAAGGTGCCGCCGCCGCCCGTCAGGATGCCGATGCGCACGTCGTCGCGGCTATCGAGCTGATCCAGCGCCGCCGCCATGGCCTGCGCCGTTTCCAGGTTGATGGCGTTCTTGGCCTCGGGACGGTTGATCGTGATGATCTGGATGCCGTCGGTGACTTCCACCGTGATCAGGTCGGACATGGGACAACTCCTTTTTTCGGGTCTGCCGGAATCGAGTTCCAGTTTTATATAAGACTTGGGTACAAGCCGGAATCATACGACCATTGGTTTGCCGGCGCAGGCGCGCCCGGCCGGGGTGTCCGCCAGGCGCGCGCCGTCCCCGGGGGCCAGCGGGCGGCGCCTGATCCGGCCCCATTCCCGCCCACGCGCCCGGCCCTGCCCCGGGCCAGTTAAAATGCCCGGTTTGCCACGCCATGGGCAGTCCCTGCCCCGCGGCCGATTTCCAAGAATCCTATGCTCACTTTTCAGCAAATCATCCTTACGCTCCAGGAATACTGGGACAAGCAGGGTTGCGCCCTGCTGCAACCCTACGACATGGAAGTCGGCGCCGGCACCTCGCACACCGCCACCTTCCTGCGCGCCATCGGTCCGGAGCCCTGGCGCGCCGCCTATGTGCAGCCCTCGCGCCGCCCCAAGGACGGCCGCTACGGCGAGAACCCCAACCGCCTGCAGCACTATTACCAATACCAGGTGGTGCTCAAGCCCGCGCCCCCGGAAATCCTGGACCTGTACATCGGCTCGCTGAAGGCGCTGGGCATCGACCCGGCCGAGCACGACATCCGCTTCGTCGAGGACGACTGGGAAAATCCCACGCTCGGCGCCTGGGGCCTGGGCTGGGAAGTCTGGCTCAACGGCATGGAAGTGACCCAGTTCACCTATTTCCAGCAGGTCGGCGGCCTGGATTGCACGCCGACCACGGGCGAGATCACCTATGGCCTGGAACGCCTGGCCATGTACCTGCAGGACGTGCAGAGCGTGTACGACCTGGTCTGGACCGAAGGCGCCAACGGCCGCCGCGTGCTGTACCGCGACGTGTTCCACCAGAATGAAGTGGAGCAGTCCACCTACAACTTCGAGCATTCCTCGGCCCAGATGCTGTTCGCGCATTTCAACGACTACGAAGCCGAGGCCAAGCGCCTGATGGACGTGCCGCTGGCCCTGCCGGCCTACGAGGCCACGCTGAAGGCCGCGCACACCTTCAACATGCTGGACGCGCGCGGCGCGATCAGCGTGACCGAACGCGCCGCCTACATCGGCCGCATCCGCAACCTGTCGCGCGCCGTCGCCCAGGCTTACTACGACTCCCGCGAGCGGCTGGGCTTTCCCATGCTGGATCGCGACCAGGCCGCCGGGGAGACTGCATAAATGACGACGAACATCCGCCCCCTGCTGGTCGAGCTGCTGACCGAAGAACTCCCGCCCAAGGCCCTGCAGAAGCTGGGCCAGGCTTACGCCGAAGGCGTGCGCGCCACGCTGGCGCGCCATGGCCTGCTGGCCGATGGCTGCACGACAGAGGCCTATGCCACGCCGCGCCGCCTGGCGGTGCGCCTGTCGGCCGTGCTGGCCCAGGCCCCTGACCAGGCCTACGCCGAAAAGCTGATGCCGGTGAAGATCGGCCTGACCGAAGACGGCCAGGCCACGCCCGCGCTGCAAAAGAAGCTGGCCGCCAAGGGCCTGGAAAACATCGACCTGGCCACGCTGGAACGCGAATCCGACGGCAAGCAGGACTACCTGGTCGCCCGCGGCACCGCCCCCGGCGCCGCGCTGGCCACGGGCCTGCAGGAAGGCATCGCCGCCGCCATCGACGGCCTGCCCATTCCCAAGGTCATGCGCTATCAGCTGGCCGACGGCGTGACCACCGTCAAGTTCGTGCGTCCGGCCCACGGCCTGATCGCGCTGCACGGCGCCGACGTGGTGCCCGTGACCGCGCTGGGCCTGGCCGCCGGCCGCGAAACGCTGGGCCACCGCTTCATGAGCAATGGCCCGGTGGCGATACCCGACGCCGACGCCTATGCCGCCACGCTGGCCGACAAGGGCCGCGTCATGGCCTCGTTCGAGGGCCGCCGCGCCGACATCGAGCGCCAGTTGCTGGACCACGCCGGCCGCCTGTCCGCCACGCTGGGCGACGATCCGGAAGTCGCCGCGCTGCTGGACGAAGTCACCGCGCTGGTCGAGCATCCCACCGTCTACGTGGGCGAGTTCGAGGAACAATTCCTGCAGGTGCCGCAGGAATGCCTGATCCTGACGATGCGCCTGAACCAGAAGTACTTCCCGCTGTTCGACCCGGCCAGCGGCCGCCTGACGCACCGCTTCCTGATCGTGAGCAACATGCACACGGCCAATCCGGTGAACATCGTCGAAGGCAACCAGCGCGTGGTGCGCCCGCGCCTGGCCGACGCGCAGTTCTTCTTCAACACCGACCGCAAGACGCCGCTGGCCGCGCGCGTCGAGCAGCTGGGCGCTATCGTCTACCACAACAAGCTGGGCACCCAGCTCGAACGCGTCGAGCGCGTGCGCGCCATCGCCCGGGGCGTGGCGCAGCAGCTGGGCGGCGACGTCTCGGCCGCTGACCGCGCCGCCCTGCTGGCCAAGGCCGACCTGGGCTCGAACATGGTGGGCGAGTTCCCCGAGCTGCAAGGCATCATGGGCGCGTACTACGCGGCCGGCGACGGCGAACCGGCCAGCGTGGTCGAGGCGCTGCGCACCCAGTACCGCAACCGCTGCGACGCCCCGGTCAACGCCGACACGCTGACCGCCGCCACGCTGTTCATCGCCGAACGCGCCGAAACCCTGGTCGGCATCTGGGCCATCGGCCTGGCGCCCACCGGCGAGCGCGATCCCTTCGGCCTGCGCCGCGCCGCGCTGGGCCTGATCAGCGCCTTCGAGCAGCTGGCCGCCGGCGGCTGGCTGAAGATCAACCAGGACGGCCCGCTGTCGCTGGACGGCCTGCTCGACCTGGCCGCTGGCACCTTCCCTGCCGGCAAGATCCCCGCCGACACGCTGGCCGAGGTGCGCGCCTTCATCTATGAACGCTACCGCAACCAGCTGATCGCCGATTCCGACCGCAACGCGGTCGAAGCCGTGATCGCGCTGACGCCGCCGCTGCATCAGGTGGGCGAGCGCGTGCGCGCCGTGGCCGCCTTCGCGCAAATGCCCGAAGCCGCCAGCCTGGCCGCCGCCAACAAGCGCATCGGCAACCTGCTCAAGAAGGCCGAGGGCGAGATCGGCCAGGTGAACGACACCGCGCTGGTCGAGCCCGCCGAAAAGGCGCTGGCCGCCTCGGTCGCGACGCTGCGCCCGCAGGCCGAGGCGCAGTTCGCGACCGGCGACTTCGCCGCCAGCCTGCGCACGCTGGCCCAGGCGCGCGAGCCGGTGGACGCCTTCTTCGCCGACGTCATGGTCATGGCCGAGGACCCGGCCGTGCGCGCCAACCGGCTGGCCCTGCTGGGCCAGTTGCATGGCCTGATGAACCAGGTCGCTGACATTTCCAGGCTGGCACAGTGAAACTGATCATCCTCGACCGCGACGGCGTCATCAATCAGGACAGCGACGCCTTCGTCAAAAGTCCCGACGAATGGATCGCCCTGCCCGGCAGCCTGCAGGCCATCGCCCGGCTGACCCAGGCCGGCTGGAAGGTGGTGGTTGCCACCAACCAGTCGGGACTGGCGCGCGGCCTGTTCGACATGGACACGCTCAACGCCATCCACGCCAAGATGCGGCGCGAGCTGGCCGCCGTCGGCGGCAGCATCGACGCCGTCTTCCTGTGCCCGCACGGGCCGGACGACAACTGCGTATGCCGCAAGCCGCTGCCCGGCATGTTCGAGCAGATCGGCGCGCGCTACGACGCCAACCTGAACGACGTGCCGGCGGTGGGCGATTCGCTGCGCGACCTGCAGGCCTCGTCGGCCGCCGGCTGCGCGCCCTGGCTGGTGCTGACCGGCAACGGCGCGAAGACGCAGGCCAAGGGCGGCCTGCCGCCCGGCACGCGCATCTGCGACGACCTGTCGGCCGTGGTCGACCTGCTGTTGCAAGACAAAGAGGCCTGACCCGATGGCCCGGCTCCGTTCGCTGCTTTACGCCATTTTCCTGATCGTCACGGTCATTCCCTACGCCTTCGCCTGCGTCCTGTGGGCGCCGCTGCCGCTGCACCTGCGCTACAAGCTCACCGTGGGCTGGCCGCGCCTGGCGATCTGGGGCGCGCGCGTGATCTGCGGCATCCGCTGGCAGGTGAAGGGCTGGGAAAACCTGCCCGACGGCCCGGCCGTGATCCTGTCCAAGCACCAGTCCGCGTGGGAAACGCTGTTCTTTCCCGCCTACATGCCGCGCGAAGTCTGCTTCGTCTACAAGAAGGAACTGCACATGGTGCCGTTCTTCGGCTGGGGCCTGGCGCTGCTGCGCATGATCGCCATCGACCGCAGCAAGGGCCGCGACGCCTTCGAGCAGGTCGTCGCCCAGGGTCGCAAGCGCATGGACGAGGGCCGCTGGCCTCTGCTCTTTCCGGAAGGCACGCGCGTGCCCCCGGGCCAGGCCGGCCGGTTCAAGATGGGCGGCGCGCTGCTGGCCTCGCGCACCGGCGCCAAGGTCATCCCGGTGGCGCACAACGCCGGCGAATGCTGGCGACGCAACGCCTTCGTGAAGCGCCCGGGACTGGTTACGCTGTCCATCGGACCCGCGATAGAATCTCAGGGACTCCCCCCCGAGGAACTGAACCAGAAGGTCCAGGACTGGATCGAAGGGGAAATGCGGCGTCTCAACCCTGAAAGGTATGTCTAGCAGCGCTCAGCTCGAACTCCTGTTCGACTCGCGGGAAACCGGCGCGCCGGAAGGCGTGCCGCCGGCGGACGCCGCGCCGCGCGCGCCGCCCGGACCGCGCCCCGCGCCTGACGCGCCGTCCCCGGCGCGTCTGCCGGATCCGTCCCCCGCCCACTCGGGCGAACCGCTGCTGACGCTGTCCCCGAATGCCTCGGCCCGCGTGCCGACGCCCTGCCCCGATCCACTGCCGCCCGGCGCCCGCTGGCGCGAGGTGAACACCGACGAACAGCCCATCGGCTTCGTGCTGCTGCGCTCGCGCCGCCGCAGCATCGGCTTCGTCATCACCGACGACGGTCTGCGCGTCACCGCGCCCAACTGGGTCACGCTGGGCCAGATCGACGACGCGGTGCGCGAGAAAGCCCGCTGGATCCTGAACAAGCTGCGCGAATGGCACGCCCGCAAGCGGCAGCTGGCCATGGCGCACACGCGCTGGCAGGCCGGCGGCGAGCTGCCTTATCTGGGCCGGCGCATCGTCATCGGCGTGGGCGGCGACAGCCGCCAGGCCGCGCTCTCGGGCGACGCCGACGCCCCACGGGACGGCGACACGCTGTGGCTGGCCCTGCCCGCCAACGCCGACCAGGGCCGCATCCGCGACGCCGCCCAGGCCTGGCTGCAACAGCGCGCCGGCGCCTGGTTCGGCGCGCGCCTGGCGCATTTCCTGCAGATCAGCGGCCTGAAGATCCGCCGCTGGCGGCTGTCTTCCGCCGCGACCCGCTGGGGCTCGTGCACCAGCGACGGCAACATCATGCTGAACTGGCGCCTGATCCACTTCGCGCCGGCCATCATCGACTACGTGATCGCGCACGAGCTGGCCCACCTGCGCGAAATGAACCACAGCCAGGACTTCTGGCGCGAAGTGGGCCAGATCCTGCCCGATTTCGAGGACGCCAAGAACATCCTGCGGCGCCACGATCCGGCATCCCTGCCTCAATTCTGAGGCGCCTTGGAGACACGACGATGCTGCTGCTGATTCCCGGCCCGGTGACCACCGACGCACGGGTGAGGGCCGCCGCGGCGCAGGACTATGCGCCCTGGGACAACGATTTCCGCGAACTCTACCGCCAGGTCTGCGCCGGCGTGCTGCGCGCCGCCTGCGCGCGGCCCGACGAACATGTCGCGCTGGCCTTGCCCGGCTGCGGTCACTTCGCTGTCGAGGCCGCGATCCGCACGCTGATGCCGCCAGGCGGACGCCTGCTGGTGCCGTCCACCGGCGCCTATGCCAGCCGCCTGCAGCGGCTCGCCGCCGAGGCCGGCCGCGTGGCCGTGCCGCTGTACGTGGGCGTGCGCGACCGCATCGATCCGCAGGCCGTGGCCCAGGCCCTGGAACAGGACCCGACGATCAGCCACGTGGCCCTGGTCTACAGCGAAACCAGCAGCGGCATCTGCCACGATGCGCCCGCCATCGCCCGCGTCGCGCAGGCGCTGGGGCGGCGCGTCATCATCGACGCGGTCTCGGCCTTTGGCGCGCTGCCGCTGGATCTGTCGGACCTGCCGGCCGTGGACGCGGTGGCCCTGACCGCCAACAAATGCCTGGAGGGCCTGCCCGGCGCCGCCTTCGTGGTGGCGCGGCGCGACAGCCTGGACGCCGCGCAGGGCCGCGCCGGCAGCTGGTCGCTGGACCTGGCCGACATCTATCAGCAAAGCCTGCAGCCCAACGCCGGGCCGCGCTTCACCCCGCCCGCGCCCACGCTGGCCGCCTTCGCCGTCGCGCTGGCGCGCTATCATGAGGAGGGCCGCGAGGCGCGCCTGGCGCGCTACACGGCCAATATGCGCGCGCTGTACCAAGGCGTCGGCGAGATCGGCCTGACGCCCTGGCTGCCGCCGGCGCTGCAGGGCCCCATCGTCGTCAATGTGCTGGCCCCGGACACGCCGGCCTGGGACCTGCAGGCCTTCGTCGACGCGCTCAAGCGCCGAGGCTACGTGCTCAGCAATTTCAAGAACACCGAACAGCCTTCCTTCCGTGTCGGCTGCATCGGCGCCTTCGCAGCCGACCAGATGCGGCAAGCCGTCCAGGCCATGGGCGAGGCGCTGTCCGAACTCGGCATCCGCGGGACCGCCGCCGGCCAGAAGCCGGCGCTCCCTTCCACCCTGACCGCATAGGAAACACCAACATGCGCCTGCTACACACCATGCTGCGAGTCGGCAACCTCGACAAATCCATCGACTTCTACACCAACGTGCTCGGCATGCGCGTCCTGCGCCGCAACGACTATCCGGACGGCAAGTTCACGCTGGCCTTTGTCGGCTACCAGGACGAGGCCGAAGGCGCCGTCATCGAGCTGACCCACAACTGGGACACCGACAAGTACGACCTGGGCAGCGGCTACGGCCACATCGCCCTGGAAGTCGACAATGCCTACGAAGCCTGTGACAAGGTCAAGGAACGCGGCGGCAAGGTCACTCGCGAAGCCGGCCCGATGAAGCACGGCACGACGGTTATCGCCTTCGTCGAAGACCCCGACGGCTACAAGATCGAGTTCATCCAGAAAAAGGGTTGACCCCCCCGAAGCGCTGCGCGCTTCCCCCCAGGGGGCGCGGCAGCGGACCGGCAGAGCCGGATCCGCGCCGCCCCGCTCTGCGCCGCGCCTGCTTCATGCGCGCGGGGGATGCGCTTGATCGACAAACAACCACGACGCCATCATGATTCACACCATCCTCAAAATGGGCGACCCTCGGCTGCTGCGCGTGGCCGCGCCCGTGGCGCATTTCGGCACGCCCGAGCTGCGCGCGCTGGTCGCGGACATGTTCGAGACCATGGCCGCCGCCCAGGGCGTGGGACTGGCCGCGCCGCAGATCGGCGTGGACCTGCAACTGGTGATCTTCGGCTTCGACCGCAACGAGCGCTATCCCGACGCGCCGGCGGTGCCGCAGACCATCCTGTGCAATCCGGTCATCACGCCGCTGTCCGACGAGATGGAAGACGGCTGGGAAGGCTGCCTGTCGGTGCCCGGCCTGCGCGGCCTGGTGCCGCGCTATCGCCATATCCGCTACACCGGCCTGGATCCGCAGGGCCAGCCGATCGAGCGCGAGGCCGAGGGCTTTCACGCCCGCGTGGTGCAGCATGAATGCGACCACCTGATCGGGCGCCTGTATCCGTCCCGCATCCAGGACTTCAGCAAGTTCGGCTACACCGAGATCCTGTTCCCCGGCATGGATCCGAACCAGGACGATTGAGGACGCCGCGACACGGCGGCCTCAATCGCCGCTGGGCTGCGCATTGTCGCGGCCCGCGCCGGGCGACAGTTCCTCCGGCGCGAAATCATCCACCTGCAGCACCTCGGCCGCCGATGCCTCGGCGGCCTCCAGCTGCGCCGCCTGCGCATCGGTGATGGCGCCCTGCCGATGGGCCTCGCGCCAGTCGCGCAGGCCGGACTGGCGTAGCCGGTCGCGTAGCGGCTGCACCGCTTCCGCCAGCGCGAACGCGCGCGTCAGCTGCCCCAGCGGGTCCGGCCCGGGCTCGCGCTGCAATTCCGCCGCCAGGCGGTCATGCGTGGGCGAGGGCTTGAGCAACAGCTCGGCGCATTCGCGCGTCAAGGCGTCGTCCGGCCCCTTGGCGAGCCGCAGCGGCAGGATGGCGGCGCGCAGGCCCCAGGCCAGCACCCGGCCCGGCAGGTTGGACAGCACCTGGTCCATGGCGCCCTCGATGCGAGCCGCACCCTGCTCCATGCACCAGCGCACCAGCGGCAGGTCGTCGTGCTTGCGGCCTTCATCTTCCCAGCGCTTGAGCACGGCCGACAACAGATACAGCTCGGACAGAATGTCGCCCAATCTTGCGGAGAGCAGCTCGCGGCGCTTGAGCGCGCCGCCCAGGCTGGCCAGCGAGGCGTCGGCCAGCAGCGCGAAGCCGGCGGCGTAGCGGCCCAGCCTGCGGTAGTGGCGGGCCGTCGGCCCCGATGTGGGCGTGGGCGCCAGCATGCCGCCGGTCCAGGCCCGCCCGATGGCGCGCAGGGACGTCATGCCGACGTGCCGCAGATGACGCCAGAACACGTCGTGGAAGACCTCCATGCCGCGCTCTTCGTCCGGATTGCCCAGCGCCAGCATCTCGGGCATCAGGTACGGATGCGCGCGGATGGCGCCCTGGCCGAAGATGATCAGGTTGCGCGTCAGGATGTTGGCGCCTTCGACCGTGATGGCGATGGGCACGGCGCGGTGCAGCGAACCCAGGTAGTTGCGCGGCCCGTCGATCACGCCCCGGCCCGCGTGCACGTCCATGGCGTCGTTGACCGACTGGCGCATGCGCTCGGTCGCGTGATATTTCATGATGCCGGATACCACGGCCGGCTTGACGCCCTGGTTCAGGGCCGCGCAGGTCAGGCGGCGCGCGGCCTCGACCAGGTAGGCGTTGCCGGCCAGGTTGGCCAGCTTTTCCTGCACGCCCTCGAAGCGCCCCACCGGCAGGCCGAACTGCTCGCGCACGCGCGCGTACATGCCGGTGGCGTGAGCCCCCAGCGCGGCCGCCGCCGCCGACAGCGAGGGCAGCGAAATGCCACGCCCGGCCGCCAGCGCGCTCATCAGCATCTGCCAGCCGTGGCCGGCGCGCTCCTCGCCGCCGATCAGCGCGTCCAGCGGCACGAACACGTCGCGGCCGCGATTGGGGCCGTTCTGAAAGGCCTGCATGGCGGGCAGATGGCGCCGGCCGATCTCCACGCCCGGCGCATCGACCTGCACCAGCGCCACCGAGATGCCGATGTCGCGCGGCTCGCCCAGGATGCCGTCGGGATCGGACAGCTTGAAGGCCAGCCCCAGCACCGTGGCCACCGGGCCCAGCGTGATGTAGCGCTTGTGCCAGTTCAGCCGGATGCCGATCAGCTCGCGCCCATCCACCACCTGGCGGCAGACCACGCCGGTGTCGGTCATGGAGGCCGCGTCCGAGCCGGCCTCGGGGCTGGTCAGGCCGAAGCAGGGAATCTCGCGCCCGTCGGCCAGGCGCGGCAGCCAGTAGTCGCGTTGCGCCGGCGTGCCGAACTGCATCAGCAGCTCGCCCGGTCCGAGCGAGTTGGGCACCATCACGGTGACGCCGGCGGTGACCGAGTAGGCGGAGATGCGGCGCACCACCTCGGAATGCGCGTAAGGCGAGAAGCCCAGGCCACCGTAGCGGCGCGGGATGATCATGCCGAAGAAGCGCTGCGCCTTCAGGAAGGCCCAGACCTCGGGCGGCAGGTCGCGGCGGTTCCAGCTGATATCCCATTCGTCCAGCATGGCGCACAGCTGCGCCACGGGCCCGTCGATGAACTTCCGCTCGTCCGGCGTCAGCGTGGCGGCCGGCACGTCCAGCAGCTTGCGCCAGTCCGGATTGCCGCTGAAGAGATCGGCCTCCCACCAGGTGTCGCCGGCCTCGATGGCCTCGCGTTCGGTCGCGGACATGGGCGGCAGCGCGCGGCGCGCCCAACGGTAGGCAGGTTCGGAAACGCGGCGCCGGCGCCAGGCGTTGAAATCCATGGGCTCCCCTTTTGCTGTCGTCGTCCCCGGGCCGTCGGCCCTGGGACGCATCGGGTCAAAGTACCAGAATTGCGGACGCGCGACCACGCGGGGGCCGCCCGACTCTGCGACAATGCCCGGGCGCCCAGTCGAACCGCGCCCCGCGCCCAGGCGCGCAGGGCCGACGCCGCGCGGCCCATTTTTCGTACCATCAGGCCCAAGACATGCTGAACAAACTCTGGCTGAGTTTCTTTCTCGCCGCCGCGGCAGCCGCGTTCTACCGCTGGCTCGCCATCGGCGACGCCGAGGTCTTCCGCGCCATGATCGCCAGCCTGTTCGACATGGCCCGCGTGTCGGTTGAAGTCATGGTGCTGCTGTTCGGCACGCTGACGCTGTGGCTGGGATTCCTGCGCATCGCCGAGGGCGCGGGCCTGGTGGAACGGCTGGCGCGGCTGCTCGGCCCGCTGTTCGCGCGCCTGATGCCCGAGGTGCCGCGCAACCATCCCGCCATCGGCCTGATCACGCTGAACTTTGCCGCCAACGGCCTGGGCCTGGACAACGCGGCCACGCCCATCGGCCTGCGCGCCATGCGCGAGCTGCAGTCGCTCAATCCCAAGCCCGACACGGCCAGCAACGCGCAGATCCTGTTCCTGGTGCTCAATGCCTCGTCGCTGACCCTGCTGCCGGTGTCGCTGTTCATGTTCCGCGCGCAACAGGGCGCGGCAGATCCGACGCTGGTGTTCCTGCCCATTCTGCTGGCCACTTGCGCCTCCACGCTGGCCGGCTTCCTGGCGGTGGCGTTCTGCCAGCGCCTGAAACTGACGGATCCGGTGGTGCTGGCCTGGCTGGGCGGCGGCGCGCTGGCGCTGGGCGGCTTCATGGCACTGCTGGCCAGCATGACGGCCACCGCCATCGCCGCGCTGTCCTCGCTGCTGGGCAACCTGACGCTGTTCTGCATCCTGCTGCTGTTCCTGCTGGCCGGCGCCTGGAAAAAGGTGCCGGTGTACGAGGCCTTCGTCGAGGGCGCCAAGGAAGGCTTCGACATCGCCAAGAACCTGCTGCCCTACCTGGTGGCCATGCTCTGCGCGGTGGGTATGCTGCGGGCCTCGGGCGCGCTCGACTTCCTGCTTGACGGAATCCGCTGGC
This sequence comes from Achromobacter sp. 1011791174, assembly GCF_059760925.1. Taxonomy (NCBI): domain Bacteria; kingdom Pseudomonadati; phylum Pseudomonadota; class Betaproteobacteria; order Burkholderiales; family Alcaligenaceae; genus Achromobacter; species Achromobacter sp. 1011791174. The sequence goes on along the minus strand of NZ_JCBANH010000010.1, from coordinate 40,995 downwards.
TGGCCGCCCAGGCGGGCTGGGACGCGCGCTTCGTGGACGCCCTGCCCACCGCCCTGGTCAAGCCCTTTTCCGGCAGCGCGGCGCGCGCGCTGATGCTGGAGACCATGACGCACTTCGGCGTGGACAGCTTCCCCGCGCTGCTGGCCACCGTGGTGCAGGGCAGCACCGAGACCACCTTCTACGTGCTGGCGGTGTACTTCGGCTCGGTGGGCATCCTGCGCGCGCGCCACGCCGTGGCCTGCGCGCTGGTGGCCGACGCGGCCGGCGTGCTGGCCGCGATCGGCGTGTGCTACTGGTTCTTCGGTTGAACGCCGCGCCTTCGAGCCGGCGACGGCGTTGTCGGGCCAGGCAGGGCCCGGCCTTGCGCGGCCGCGCCTGACTCGGCCCGACCTGACGCGGCCCGACCCACCCGCATCAATCCACCAGCAGGATCTTCATGCCATTGGTGCCGCCGCTGTCACGATAGAAATCGCCCTTGGTCAGGATGACCCAGTCGCCGCTCTGCACCAGGTTGCGCTTGCGCAGTTCGTCGATGGCCGCGTTGCTCAGGTCGGCGGGCTCGTAGTCGGACGGCGCGAAGGGAATCGTGTAGACCCCGCGGAACATCGTCACACGATTCTGCGTGACACTGTGCGGGCTGTAGCAGTAGATCGGCACGCCCGAACGGATGCGCGACATGATCAGCGGCGTGTGGCCGCTTTCGGTCAGCGCGATGATGGCCTTGACGCCGGGGAAGTGGTTGGCCGCGTACATGGCGGCCAACGCGATGGTCTCGTCGCAACGCGTGAAGGTCTCGCCCAGGCGATGGTGCGACTGGGTCGAGGTCGGGTGCTTTTCCGCGCCCAGGCAGACGCGCGCCATGGCCTGCACCGTCTCGACCGGGTATTGGCCCGAGGCGCTCTCGGCCGACAGCATGACGGCGTCGGTGTAGTCGAGCACGGCGTTGGCCACGTCGGAGACTTCGGCGCGCGTGGGCATGGGGCTGGAGATCATGGACTCCATCATCTGCGTGGCCGTGATCACGACCTTGTTCAGCGTGCGCGCGTGCTGGATGATGCGCTTCTGGATGCCCACCAGCTCGGCGTCGCCCACTTCCACGCCCAGGTCGCCACGCGCCACCATGACGCCGTCGCTGGCGCGGATCAGCGCATCCAGCGCCTCGTCGTCGGCCACGGCCTCGGCGCGCTCGATCTTGGCGATGATCCAGGCATCGCTGCCGGCCGCGTGCAGCAGGGTCCGCGCCTCGTCGATGTCGCTGCCGTAACGCGGAAACGAGACCGCCACGTAATCCAGTTCCATCTCGGCGGCGAGCTTGATGTCGACGCGATCCTTGTCGGTCAGGCTGGGCGCGGACAGGCCGCCGCCGCGGCGGTTGATGCCCTTGTTGTTGGACAGCGGGCCGCCGACAGTTACGGTGGTGCGGACCTCGTCGCCCTCGACGCTATCCACCACCAGCACCACGCGGCCGTCGTCGAGCAGCAGCTCGTCGCCCACGCGGCAGTCCTGCACCAACTCTGGGTAATCAATGCCGACGATGCTGGCCGTGCCCGCTTCCTTGGGATGGACGCGCGACAGGGTGAAGGGCTGGCCCACCTGCAGCTGCACCAGCTTGTCGGTGAAGCGCGCGATGCGGATCTTCGGTCCTTGCAGGTCGCCCATGATCGCGACGTAGCGGCCCTGCCGCGCCGCGATCTCGCGCACCAGGCGCGCGCGTTCGCGGTGGTCGTCGGCGCTGCCGTGCGAGAAGTTCAGTCGAGCCACATCCAGCCCGGCCCGGATCAGGGCCTCGATGCGCTCGGGCGTCGACGTCGACGGTCCCAGGGTGGCGACAATTTTGGTGCGGCGCAGTACGGGCATGGGAATCCTATCTCGCAAGAAACAACGGAAACGCTATGGTACGACGCGATGCGAGCGCGCGGGTATCATGAACGCCACCTATCCTGACCAGGCTTGTCCGCATCGTGAAAATCGTCATCGCACCCGACTCGTTCAAGGAAAGCATTTCCGCGCCAGCCGCGGCCGAGGCCATAGCCCGCGGCGTGAAAGCCGCTATTCCCGGCGCGCAGACTGTCTGCGTGCCCATGGCCGATGGCGGCGAGGGCACGGTCGAGGCGGTGCTCGCCGCGGCCTCGGGCGAAGCGCGCATGCAGACCGTGAACGATGCGCTGGGCCACAAGGTCGACGCGGTCTGGGGCATGCTGGCGGACGGCACGGCCATCATCGAAATGGCCGCCGCTTCCGGCCTGGAGCTGATCGCGCCGGCGCGCCGAGACCCGATGCGCGCCAGCAGCCACGGCGTGGGCGAGCTGATCCTGGCCGCGCTCGACGCCGGCGCGCGCCACATCATCCTGGGCCTGGGCGGCTCCGCCACCAACGACGCCGGCGCAGGCATGCTGACCGCGCTGGGCGCGCGGCTGCTGGACGCCGAGGGGCACAGCCTGCCGCCAGGCGGCGGCGCGCTGGCGCGGATCGCCTCCATCGATGTCCAAGGACTCGACCCCAGGCTGGCCGGCGCGCGCATCGACGTGGCCAGCGACGTGGACAATCCGCTCTGCGGTCCGCAGGGCGCGTCGCACGTATTCGGTCCGCAGAAAGGCGCGACGCCCGCACAGGTGCATGAGCTGGACCAGGCGCTGGAACGTTTTGCCGACATCTGCGCGCGCAGCCTGGGGGTCGACCATCGCGATGCGCCCGGCGCGGGCGCCGCGGGCGGCCTGGGCTTCGCGGCCAAGGCATTCCTGGACGCGCGCTTTCGCCCCGGCGTGGACATCGTGGCCGAGCTGGGCGGACTGGCGCAAGCCGTGGAAGGCGCCACGCTGGTGTTCACCGGCGAAGGCCGGATGGATGCGCAGACGCTGCGCGGCAAGACGCCGGCCGGCGTCGCCCGGATCGCCCGGCAGGCAGGCGTGCCCGTGGTGGCCCTGGCCGGCTCGCTGGGCGAAGGCTACGAGGCCCTGCACGCCTGCGGCATCAGCGCGGCGTTCAGCCTCGCGCCCGGCCCCATCACGCTGCAGCAGGCGCTCAACGACGCCGAACGCCTGCTGCACGATCGCGCGCGCGACGTGATGCAGCTATGGATGGCCGCGCAGAAACGCATGCTGTAGCGCAGGGCGCCGGCTGCCGCGCTTGCGGCAGGCCGGCAATCAAGGGGGCCAGTATGGTGAAGAAAGGGTCAGGCGCTCAGCCGGCCTGCAGCACGCCCGCCGCGACCAGCGCGTCGGACAGGCGGATATACCGGTCCACCGACACGTCCTCGGCGCGCGCCGTGGGCGCGATGTCCAGCGCTTCCCAGGGCACCTGGGGCGCCCAGTCCGCCAGCACGCGGCGCAGCATCTTGCGACGCTGGGAAAACGCCCGCGCCACCACCGTCTCGAACGCCCTGGCGCTGACGGGACGCAGGCGGTCCCCGGGCAGGGGCATCATGCGCACGACCGCCGACACCACCTTGGGCGGCGGGTCGAAGGCCTCGGGCGGCACGTCGAACAGCTTGTGCATGCGGTAGCGCGATTGCAGCATCACCGACAGGCGGCTGTAGTCGCTGGAGCCGGGCTCGGCCACCATGCGGTCGATCACTTCCCGTTGCAGCATGAAATGCTGGTCGCGGATGTGGTCGGCCGAGGCCATGAGGTGGAACAGCAGCGGGCTGGAGATGTTGTACGGTAGATTGCCGACCACGCGCAGTCCGGGGCCGAACTGCGCGAAATCCACGGTCAGCGCGTCGGCCTCGACCACCGTCAGGCGGTCGGCCTCGAACTGCTTGCGCAGCCGCGCGGCCAGATCGCGATCGATCTCGACCACCGTGAGACGATCCAGCCGCTCCAGCAGCGGCCGGGTGAGCGCGGACAGGCCGGGCCCGATTTCAACCACCGCATCGCCACGGGCGGGCGCGACCGCCCGGACGATGGACTCGACGACGCTGTCGTCGGTCAGGAAGTTCTGGCCAAAGCGCTTGCGCGCCTGGTGTTGAGACATGAGCGGCCTAGCGGTTGTTCTGTTGGATGCGCTGTTGCTTTTCCAGGCGGTTATCCACATAGGCCTGGGCGCGCAACTGGTCCAGCCAATCCTCGAAGGCGGGCTGGGCGCGACGCTCGAACAGGATCTGGCGGGCCTTCATGCGCGCCATTTCGTCGGTCGCGTCATGCTGGCGGCGCTCCTCGACCTGGATCAGGTGCCAGCCGAACGGCGATTGCACCGGCTGGCTGATTTCGCCAGGCTGCAACGCATTCATCGCCGATTCGAACGGCGGCACGGTTTCGCCGGGATTCAGCCAACCCAGCTCACCGCCCTGCGGCGCGGTCGAGTCCTGCGAATATTGACGCGCCATGTCTTCGAACTTGGCATCGCCCGCCACTAGGCGTTGGCGCACCTGTTCCAGGCGTTGACGCGCCAGCTGGTCGCTCATGACCGTGGACGTCTTGATCAGGATGTGGCGCGCGCGGGTTTGCGTGACCTGCGTGGATGCCGGCTGCTGCGCGCGCTGCGGCTGGGACTTCGGCTGCGGCGCTTGGGCAGGCGCGGGCGCGCGGGCGGTGCGGGCCGGAGCCGGCTGCGCGGTGCCGCGGTCCAGCACCTTGATGATGTGGAAGCCGTTGCCACTCTGGATCAGGGCGCTGACCTGGCCCTTCTGCAGATTGCCGACCGCCTTGACGAACAGGTCGGGCCAGCCGTCCAGCGGACGCACGCCCATGACGCCGCCCTGCAGCGCCTCGGGACCGTCGGAGGACGCGGCCGCGAGGCTGGCGAAATCGTCGCCGCGCTTGGCGCGGGCCAGCAGGCCCTCGGCCTTCTTGCGCAACGCGGTCAACTGCTCAGGCGATGAACCTTCAGGCACACGCACCAGGATCTGCGCGAGCGCATACAGCATCGGCCCGCTGGGCGCCGCCGCCTGCTCCGGCACGGGTTCCGGCTGCGCCTGCGGCTGAGGCTGGGATTCGGCCTGCGTCTGCGCGGCGAACGCCGGGTTGCGGCGCTGGTCGCGCAGGAAGGCATCGACTTCCGCGTCCGAAATCACGATGTTGGAATCGACGGCGCGCTGGCGCAGGCGGTCCATGCGGATCTCGTCGCGCAGGGACTTGCGATAGCTATCCCAGGACACGCCCGATTTTTCGATTTCCTTGCGCAGCTGGTCCACGCCGATCTTGTTGCGCGCCGCGATGGCCTGGGTGGCCTGGTCCACCTGCGCGTCATCCACGCGGATGCCCATGCGGTCGGCCTCGTGGCGCTGCACGCGTTCCATGATGAGACGCTGCAGCACCTGGTGCTGCAACGTCTGGCCGTCAGGCACCTGGATGCCGCGCGCCTTCAGGTCGCCGGCGATGCGCAGCGACGCTTCATGCAGTTCGCGCAGCGTGATCACGTCCTTGTCGACGACGGCGGCAATGCCATCGACGAACTGCTCGGACTGCGCGGGCGCCGCGCTTTTTTGCGCGGCGGCGGGCTTGCCGCCGCCCTTGCCAGCGGGCTCCGCCGCATGAGCGGCCGGCAAGCCGGCGCAAAGGGCCAACAGCACAGCGCTGCCGGACAGGCGGCGCAAGGAGTGCAACCTACGCATCATTCATACCTTTCAAATGTGGTCCCGTTCGGCACAGGCGGGGTAATGCGGCTGTAGCCGGGGATACTTCTGTTCAGCAGGTTCATCGGGTCGGTGCCGAGGGCGCCCAGACCGGTCAGCTCAAGCTGGAAGAACACGGCGGAGTTGGCGTCCTTGGCCGACACCGCGTAACGCTGATAGACCACACGGCCCACCCAGCAGCAGTCTCCCTTGTATTCCAGGCCGGCGATGGCCTGGGTGACGCGGGGAGAATCGTTGAGATTGGCGATAGTGGTGCTGGGGCCAGACCGCAGAGAATAGTCCACCCGTCCTACACCATACCAACGCTTGGTGAAAGGCCATTGAACTGCGAGGCTGACCTGATTCTGGCCTTGAGGCTGGTAGCTAATCCCAGGAGCAGGATCCCGCTGATAACGATATGACAGCGCAACCGTCGTCAATCGTTGAGGTGACCAGCGCGCGCTGATCAACGCTCGCGACCAGCGATTGTCATAGGGATTGTATTGAGCGCCCAGATCGGTGCTTACCGTATCGGTCAATGCAGCGCTAGCCGCCACCAGAAAATCCGAGCGGACATTCTTGCGTGGCGTTTCGCCAGGCAGAGTCACTTTCTGGTCTTCGAAGTAGATTCGTTGCGCGCCGGACAAGGACAGGCGCTCAAAGCCTGTATCCGCGTCCAGCCAGCGCGTGGTCAACGCTGCGGTCAGCTGGTCTGCATTGGCGATACGATCCCAGCCACCGGTATAGATGTTCTCTTCGAACGCCTGGGGGAAACTGAAATCGGAAAGAGACGTGTCAAAGACGGGAAGACGGCTTTGATCACGATACGGGACCTTGAGATAGTACAGTCGAGGCTCAAGCGTCTGCGTTGACGGTTTGCCAAACAGGGTAGTTTCCCGGTCGAAAACCATCCCCATGTCCAACGAGAAGATGGGCACGGTGCGCGACATGCTGCGCGGGTAACGCGAAGCATCCCCGGTGCCATCCAATCCATACCAATCTCGGTTGTACCAGCGCATCTGGTACTGTGTGAAATTCACTCCTGCCTTGGGCACGATGAACCAGCCCGGCCGAATGATCGGATAGGAGATGGTGGGATAAGACTGCAGTCGATCTCCGTCAGGACCGTAGCGTCGCTGATTGATCTCCGGCAAACGGAACCGGACTGCTGTGGATGTCCAATCGACGTCGAATCCGCCCCAATCGTAACGGGCGCCACGCAGGAAGAGCTCTGGCAGCTTGTCGTAAGGCGGAGAAAGGGGCGCGTCGGGATCCTGCAGGGTCTGATACTTGTAGACCTGAGCGTAGGCGCTCCAGTAGCTCGACGCCCAACCTACCCGTGCCCGCTGAGGCAAGTAGGTTGTCGGCGCCTGATTCAATCCAAGTTGGGAAATATCCCGGAAGTAGTTGTCATCCGAGACCTTGGCGTAATCCCAGTCGGTGTAGAAACCGTTGCCGAGGATCTGCTGATGTGCCCAACGGAACATCCAACGATCGCGGTCCCGCAATTGATCGCTGGGAAGATAGGTACCGATCATCGCGCCGCCGTAACCAGCGCCCAGATACCGAAACTCGCCGCCCAGCTGCATCCCGCGCTTCGAGAAATAGCGCGGCACCAGCGTCATGTCATAGTTCGGCGCCAGGTTGAAGTAGTACGGCAGCGAAATATCCAGGCCGCCCTGGCTGGTCGTGCCATAGGTGGGCATCAGGAAGCCCGACTTGCGCTCCTTCTTGACCGGGAAGGTCATGTAGGGCGAGGCCAGGATCGGCACGTCCTTGAAATACAGCACGCCGTTGCGCGCCACGCCTTCGTTCTCGTCGAAATCGACGTCGACCGTGGTGGCCTTGATGTACCACGACGGCTTCTCGCAGTTGCAGCCGCTGTAGGTCACGGTGTGCAGCCGCATCTGCGACTTGCTGAAGATATCCGCGTGCTCGGCGACGGCGAAGCCGCCGGTGGCGCCCATCCAGAAATTCGGCTTCTCGATCTCGCCCGTGTACTTGTCGACGTTGAACTTGGCCCGCGGACCGGTCACCAGGGTGCCGTCGCGCATCATGCGCGCGCTGCCCTCGACGTCGACCTCGCCGCTGTCCTTGCGGTAATTGATGCGGTCGCCCTTGATGACGCCGTCGATGCGGCGCACCTGCGCGTTGCCGGTCAGGGTCAGGTCGGAGTCCGGATCGCCGTCGATTGAATCGGCTTCGAGATAAGCGGGAATATTGCCGTCCGGCAGGCTGTGCAGCCTCAGGCCGGGGGACGTGCGCAGCACGGGCGCCGAAGCGGCGGGCGTTGCTGACGCGGCCGTCCCTTGGCTGCCCTGGGCCTGAGCGGCCCCGGCAACGCTGACAGCAGATAGGATCAACCACCGAACCTTGCGCACGAGTGAAAAAAGCCCTTATCGACGATGGAAGAAGCCGGCACTGGCGCTCGCAGGGAGCCAAAGCCAACGGAAATGACCCGGTATTATAGAGAAGCCGCGCCACGCGCCCAGACTTATGTGCGCCGGGCGCAAAATTCCGCAATATCGTCCTTCCCACACGGATCTTTCTTGAAAACCCCTCTAGACCCCCGCCTGACGCAGATCCGCAACTGGCTGACCGGCCTGCCCGCCTCCCTGAACCTGGCCGTGGACACCCTGCGCCCGGCTTCCGCCGACGCAAGCTTCCGCCGTTATTTCAGGCTGGACGCGGGCGACCGGACGCTGATCGTCATGGATGCCCCGCCCGAGCACGAAGACTGCCGCCCATTCCTGCATGTGGGCGGGCTGCTGCGCGGCGTCGGCCTGAATGTGCCTGCCGTGCTGGAGCAGGACCTCGGCCAGGGGCTGCTGCTGCTGTCCGACCTGGGCCAGCAGAACTACGTCGAGCGCATCCGCGCCGGCATCGGCGACCGCGAGCTGCAGACCCTGTACCGCGAAGCCCTGGCCGCCCTGGTCAAGATGCAGCAGGCGCCGGTCACCGGCCTGGCGCCCTACGATACGGCCCGACTGGCGCAGGAGCTCACGCTCTTCCCGGAATGGTACGTGAGCCGGCATCACGGCGTGACGCTGGACGACAAGATGAGCAGCGCACTGGAGAAGATCTTCGCGCTGCTGTCCGCCAGCAACGGCGGACAGCCCACGGTCCTGGTCCATCGCGACTACCATTCGCCCAATCTCATGGTCTGCGACCAGCCTCAATATGGCCCCAATCCCGGCATCATCGATTTCCAGGACGCGCTGGCGGGCCCCATCACCTATGATCTGGCCTCGCTGGTGACCGACGCCCGCACCACCTGGGAAGAGCCCCAGCAGCTGGACTGGGCGATCCGCTACTGGGAAATGGCGCGCGCCGCCGGCCTGCCGGTGGATGCCGACTTCGCCGAATTCCACCGCGCCTATGAATGGATGGGCCTGCAGCGCAACCTGCGCATCCTGGGCGTGTTCGCACGCCTGAACCACCGCGACGGCAAGAAGCACTACCTGGACCACATGCCCCGCGTGAATGGCTATGTGCGGCAGGTGGCGCAGCGCTACGGCGTGTTCACTCCCCTGCTGCGCCTGCTGGACTCGCTGGACGGCCGCGAAACCAAAGTCGGATACACGTTCTGATGCGGGCCATGATCCTGGCCGCGGGCCGCGGCGAGCGCATGCGCCCGCTGACCGACCGGCTGCCCAAGCCCCTGCTGCCGGCGGGCGGCCAGCCCCTGATCGTCTGGCACCTGCGGCGCCTGGCCGCAGCCGGCATCCGGGACATCGTCATCAACCACGCCTGGCTGGGCCACGAAATCGAACAGGCCCTGGGCGACGGATCGAACCACGGCGTGCGCATACGCTATTCGCCCGAACAGACGGCGCTGGAAACCGCCGGCGGCATCGTCCAGGCGCTGCCTCTGCTGGGCGACGCGCCCTTCCTGGTGGTCAACGGCGACGTCTGGTGCGACTGGCAGCCGGACGCCGCCCACGCCCTGGCCGCCGACCTGAAGCCGGACAGCGCCTGGCTGCTGCTGGTGAACAACCCCCAGCACCACCCAAACGGCGATTTCGTGCTGGAACCGGACGGACGGGTCCATGATGGCAACGGCCCGCGTTTGACCTTCTCCGGCATCGGCGTCTACCATCCTGGCTTGTTCGCGGGCCTGGCCCGAGGCATGGCGGCCCGGATGGCCCCCCTGCTGCGCCAGGCCATGGCGCGCAGCGCAGTGCGGGGCGCGCGCCACACGGGCAGGTGGACCGACGTCGGCACGCCGGAACGGCTGGCCGAGCTGGACGCCGAACTCGGCGGCAAGCCCTGCTGACGTCCACATATTTCACAATATCAAGGTGCGCAACCAGGCTTGTCCGCGCGCCCAACCACCCTCGCTGGCGGGGTATCCTCTGACGCTTTGGCGCGCCTCAGGCGCGCCTGCCGCATACGTCGCAGAGTTTTTCTAGGAATTTGGGGATGTTTGGAAAATCGCAACGGGCCGTATTCAAGCCCTCCGTCTATCAGCCGGGCCAACGCACGCGGCGCATGCCGCGCTGGCTGGTGCTGCTTCTGGTGGGCATCGGGCTGGGCGCCGGCGGCGTGCTTTTCCTGCAGACCAATTACGGCCCGCAGCGCCTGACGGTGGAGCAATCCGAACAGCTGCACAGCGAACTCAGCGCCGCCAACCTGGAACGCCAGCGCCTGCAGTCCCAGCTGGAAGAAACCACCCAGCAGCGCGACGCCAACAAGACCGGCCATGAAAAGCTCACGTCCGACCTGGCCGAGGCCCGCAGCAAGATCGACGCGCTGAACAAGGAACTGGTGCTGTTCCAGGACGCCATGCCGCCCGACCCGCGCGGCGGCAACCTGGGCATCCGCTCGGCCACGTTCAAGCGCGCGCCCGGCCTGCTCGACTTCCAGGTGCTGGTGATGCGCGAAGAGCGCCAGGGCGCGCCGTTCAAGGGCACGCTGACCTTCTCCATCGACGGCAGCTATCCCAATGGCCGCGTCGCCACCATCACGCCGGAAGGCCCGACGCTGAACGTGGACCGCTACGACTACGCGCTCGGCCAGCTCAAGCTGCCCGAGGGCTTCACGCCCAAGGTCGTGGTGCTGCGCGTGATGGACGGCGCGCAGAAGCAGCAGGCCATGCGCATCTATTACGTGCGCAACTGATCGCCCCCGCCGGGCGCGGCCCCCGTGCCCATTCCGGCCCCGCCTGGAGCCGGCCCTTCACGCCGCCTTCGGCGCCGTGGCGCCCAGCTGCTGCGCCGCCTCGTCCATAAACTGCGCCATGCGCACATCCAGCTCGGTGACACCGCCCGCGTCATGCGTGGTCAGCAGCACATCCACCCGGTTGTAGACGTTGGTCCATTCAGGATGATGGTCCAGCTTTTCCGCGAACATGGCGGCGCGCGCCATGAAGGCGAAGGCGGCATTGAAGTTGGCGAAGCGGTAGCGTTTCTCGATGGCGTCGCGCTCGGCAACGGCCTGCCAGCCGCTCAACGCGGCCACCGCGATCTGGGCGCCGATGCGCGCGGGCGGAAACATGCTCATGATGGACTCCTGGCTATCAAATGGCTCAAGGCGGCGGCGCCCCGCGCCCGCCGCCTCGCTCGCCGGACCGCGGTCGCGCCTATTGCTTGACGGCGTACAGGTAGATCTCCACCCGCCGGTTCGCCGCGCGCCCCTCGGCGGTGGCATTGTCGCCGATCGGATCGTTCGGCCCGCGCCCCTCGACCGACAGGCGGCCGGCGGCCACGCCCTGGCGCGCCAGGTAGTCGGTCACGCTCTTGGCCCTGTTGACCGACAGGGTCTGGTTATGCGCCATCGCCCCGGTGCTGTCGGTATGGCCGACGACCTTGGCGCGCAGCTCCTGGTGCTGATTGAGCGAGCGCGCCACGGAATCCAGCACGGGCAGCAGCGCCGGCTTGAGCTGGGTCTTGTCGGTATCGAACGAGACATTGCTGGGGATATTGACCTTGAGGCTGCCGTCGGGCATTTCGACCACGTCGATCCCCAGCGAGGACGCGCCGGACTTCTGCACATCGTCCTTCACGACCTTCCAGTTGTAGCCGACCAGGCCGCCCGCCACGGCGCCGATGCCCGCGCCGATCGCGGCGCCCTTGCCATTGCCGATCAGAGCGCCCAGGCCCGCGCCCACCGCCGCGCCCGCGCCCGCGCCTATGGCGGTATTGTTCTGCTGCTGCGTGGCGCAGCTCGCCAGCAGCCCTCCCGAAACAACGACCACAGCGATACGGTTGAACATTGTTCTTGAGTTCATGACAACCTCCACTTACCCGTCGGATCAGCCGGGAGATTCCGGCTGATCCATGCTAGCAAGCGCGCCGGAGCCGCGCGCAACATTTTGTAGAGGCCGCTCTCGTCCTTGCGACCGACGGCTGCCGGCCGATGCCGAGCGCCGGCAGGCTTTCAGGCGCCAAAGCGCGCCAGCCACGGCAGCGCCTCGGCCAGGCCCGGCGATTGGCGTTCCGGCTCGGGCGCGCCGGGCGGCAGCGCCAGGCCGACGCGGTTGTGCCAATAGGTCCGCAGGCCCACGCGGCTGGTGCCGAACAGATCGTAGCCGGAGCCCGCGACGAAGGCGGCGCGCCCGGGCTGCACGTCCAGCCGCGCCAGCGCCAGCTGGTAAGGCCGCGGATCCGGCTTGTAGTAGCCCGCCTCTTCCGACGTCACGACCACGTCCCAGTCCACGCCCAGCAGTGCGGCAGCGCGATGTCCCAGCGCCCTGGAGCAGTTGGTGACCACGCCCAGCCGGCTATGCGGACGCAGCGCCGCCAGCAGCTCGCGCGCGCCGTCCCAGGCCGGCAGCAGCCCCCAGTTCGCCTCCAGCGCGGCAGGCGCGGAAGCGGGCAGGCCGACCGCCTCGGCGGCCTCGGCCACCAATTGCTCATAGGGCAGGTAGGCGCCGCAGCCATAGGTGCGGCGCAGGTACTCCGCGCGCCACGCGCGTCCCTGCGGCTCAGAACCGGCGGCGGCGTTCCAGACCGTCCAGGAATCGAGCAAGGCGGTCAGCAGGTCGAACAGCACCGCCTGGGGAAAACCGTTCCCGGCATCGGGACGAGGATGGACGGGGCTGGCGCCGGTGTTCGTAACAGACATGGAATGGACACTCCGGAAAACTGCGGAAGCAATCACTATAAGAAGCCGCGCCCCCGCTGTGATTCAGTCTCCATGCAACCGACATTTAGGTTGGACTTAACGGCAGCGCGCCCTCCCGGCCAACCGCCGGGCCGGCAGGACGCGGCCTCGCCGCCGTGTCGCCATGGTAAAAATGCCCGGACGACTGCTCCGGTCGAACTACCAAGGTGATGCCATGAACCCGACTTCTCCGTCCCGTATCCCCGCAACCCTGATACCCGGAGACGGCATCGGCCCGGAAGTCGTCGAAGCCACCGTGCAGGTGCTGGACGCCCTGGGCAGCCCGTTCGACTGGGACGTGCAGCAGGCCGGCATGGCCGGCGTCGCCAGCGCGGGCGATCCGCTGCCCGCCGCCACGTTGGCCAGCATCCGCGAGCGCCGGCTGGCGCTGAAGGGGCCGCTGACCACGCCGGTCGGCACGGGCTTCCGCTCATCCAATGTGCGCCTGCGCGAGGAATTCGAGCTGTTCGGCAACGTCCGCCCGGTCAACACCATCGTGCCCGGCCGCTACGAGAATATCGACCTGGTGCTGATCCGGGAAAACCTGGGCGGCTTCTATGTCGCGCACGAGTTCTACATCCCGCAGGGCAACGATCCGCACGCGGCGGCCGTCTGCACCGGCATGAATACGCGCGAAGGCAGCGAGCGCATTGCCCGCTTCGCGTTCGAGTACGCGGTCCGGCATGGCCGCAAGAAAATCACCGTGGTCCATAAGGCCAACATTCTCAAGGCGCTCACCGGCCTGTTCCTCGAGGCCTGCAAGCATGTCGCCAAGGAGTACGAGGGCCGGGTCGAGGTGGACGACATGATCGTGGACGCCTGCGCCATGCAGCTCGTGCTCAATCCCTGGCGCTTCGACATGCTGTTGTGCACCAACCTGTTCGGCGACATCCTGTCCGACCAGCTGGCCGGCCTGGTCGGCGGCCTGGGCATGGCGCCGGGCTCGAACTTCGGCAGGGACGCGGCCATCTTCGAGGCGGTGCATGGCTCGGCCCCCGACATCGCGGGCAAGGGCGTGGCCAATCCGATTTCGCTGATGCTGGCCGCCGCCATGATGCTGGAGCATGTGGGCCGTGCCGGCGACGCCCAGCGGCTGAAGCAGTCCATCTCCGCCACCATCAACGCCGACAAGGTGGCCACGCGCGACCTCGGCGGCACGGCCGGCACGCGCCAGTTCGCCGAGGCGGTCTGCCGGCGGCTCTAGCGGGCCGTCAGCGCAGGCGTCGGCGGTGCGCCACCCAGGCCACCGCCGCGGTGAACACCGCCACCAGCGCGCAGATGATCCAGAAGCCGCCACGGTCCTCCGCCAGCGGGATGCCGCCCACGTTCATGCCGAACAGGCCGGCCATGATGTTGATGGGCAGGGCCAGCACCGTGACCAGCGTCAGGGTGAACAGCGTGCGGTTGTTCTGTTCCTGCAGGCGCGCCGCGATCTCTTCCTGCAGCAGCCTGATGCGCTCGATCAGGCCCGCCATGTCGCCCAGCACGACGGAGAATTCTTCCGTCGATTCGCGCAGCTCCTGCACGTCGCGTGGCTGCAGCCAGGCCGGCGGACGCGCCAGCAGGCGGAACACCGAGCCCGGCTCGGGGGCCAGCGTGCGCTGCAACCGCACCAGCACCCGGCGCGTTGCCGCCAAGTCCACCCGCGCCGGTCCCGCATGCGCGGCCAGGAAGCGGTCCTCGATCCCGTCCACATCCAGGCTGGCCTTGCGCACGATCTCGGTCATCAGGTCGGCCTGATCCCGCATCAGGTGCGCCAGCAGCTCGGCCGGAGAACGGAAGCGCTCGCCCCGGCGCACATGCTCGCGCAGCCGGTCCAGCGAGCGCAACGGCTTGTGGCGCAGCGTGACCAGCAGCTTGCGCCTCGCGCAGACCCACAGCGTGGCCACCTGGGCCGGCGTGCGCTCGAAATCGAAGATCACGTCGTTGAACACGGCGACCAGCGCGCGCTCCTGCTGCTCGATGCGCGTCGAATGGGCCGCCTCGCCCAGCATGGCGATGAAGGCATCCGGCAGTTCCAGATGCGCCCGCAGCCAGCGCACGCAACCGGCCTGGGACAGGTTCATGTGCAGCCAGAGGAAATCGCCCTCTTCCGATTCGCTCGCGCTATCCGCCAGCCGCTGCTCCAGCGCCTGCGAATCGAGTTCGGCGCCGGGACCGTCCGGCGTGAATCGGAAGGCGCAGATCAGGCCCGAGATGTCGGATTCATAGCCGGCTGCCGTCGATGTCGTCATCATGATCCGCGCTCATGGCGTAGCGATGGCGGGCCGTTGCGGCCCGCCCTGGGATCGGGATGGTGACGCCGGAATGTGACAGTCGGAAGACAGGCGCCGGCCAGTTCAATAGCGGTCCGGCACGAACATGTGCTCGGGCACGGGATGGCGCAGGTAGTCCTCGTGATGCACGCGCTCCGGCAACTGCACTTCCGGGTGATCCACCGGCAGATAGGGCACCTGGTCCAGCAGGTGGGTGATGCAGTTCAGGCGGGCCTTTTTCTTGTCGTCGGCCCGCACGATCCACCAGGGCGACTCAGGGATGTGAGTGCGCTCCAGCATGACTTCCTTGGCCTGCGTGTATGCCTCCCAGCGGCGGCGGCTCTCCAGGTCCATCGGGCTCAGCTTCCATTGCTTGAGCGGATCGTTGATGCGGCTCTCGAAGCGGGCTTCCTGTTCGTTGTCCGACACCGAGAACCAGTACTTGATGATCTGGATGCCGCTGCGGGCCAGCATCTTCTCGAACTCGGGCGCGGAGCGGAAGAACTCCTCGTACTCGGCATCATTACAAAAGCCCATGACCCGTTCCACGCCCGCGCGGTTGTACCAACTGCGGTCGAACAGCACGATCTCGCCCGCGGCGGGCAGATGCGCCGCATAGCGCTGGAAGTACCATTGCGTACGCTCGCGCGAGGTCGGCGCCGGTAGCGCGGCCACGCGGCATACGCGCGGATTCAGGCGCTGCGTGATGCGCTTGATGACGCCGCCCTTGCCGGCGGCATCGCGCCCCTCGAACAGCACGACCAGGCGATGGCCGGAGTGCACCACCCAGTCCTGCAGCTTGACCAGCTCGCCCTGCAGGCGCAGCAGTTCACGGAAATAGCGCTGACGATTGGCGCGCCAGTCTTCGTCGGAGGTGTCTTCGCCGTCCAGCCGGCGATCGTCCAGTTCCAGCTCCAGCTCTTCGTCCAGGCTGTCGATCAGATCCGCCTGCAGGCGCAGTTGCCGCTCCAGCGCGGCCACGCCGTCGCGTTCGAGTGCGTTATCCATGTAGCCCCCCATGGCGCGCCGGGCGCGCTGTTGTCTTGCAGGCACATGCCTGTCCGGCCCGATTCTGGACGATGAATATGACAGGCGCTTGTCCCGGGCCAATGCGGCCCTCTGTCACGCCCATGCACGCCCGCAGCGGGAATAGCGGCAACCCCCATCGTCGCAGTTGCCATTGCCGACGACGTTGACCGTGACGGTTGAAATGGAAATGAACGTGGGGGGGGTATAGGTGGGAATGCTGACGGGTGGCGCAGGCTACGCCAGCCTGGCGTAGGCCGTGAAAACAAAAAGGCCGTTGACGGATTCGTCAACGGCCTTCGGTATTCTGGTGGGCTGTGAGTGGCTCGAACACTCGACCTACGGATTAAGAGTCCGCTGCTCTACCAACTGAGCTAACAGCCCGACGCAAACTCACTCATCAATCACTTAGACCCCTTGCGGTTTCTGCTGCGATTCGCTGTCGCTGATGTGTGAGTAGCGAAGAAGAAAGATTATAGAGAGCTTTTTTGAATCGTGCAAGTCGCTCCCAAGAAAATTTCCTCTCAGGCCGCGAATCCCCCGTCCACCGCGAGGCTCGCGCCCGTGACATAGCGCCCATCAGGGCCGGCCAGGAAGGCGACCATACCGGCGATGTCCCGGGTTTCACCATAGTGCGGCAAGGACAGCACCGCCACCATGTCGCCGGCGCGCTCGCCGTCGGCCGGGTTCATGTCGGTGTCGATCGGCCCCGGGTGCACCACATTGACGGTGATGCCGCGCGGTCCCAGGTCGCGCGCCAGCCCGCGCGTCAGGCCGAGCAAGGCGGACTTGCTGGCGGCATAGATCGTCACGCCGGCGCGGCCGGCGCGCTCGGCCAGGCAACTGCCGATGTTGATAATGCGGCCGCCGTTGGGCATGGACTGCTGCAGCGCCTGCACGGCGACGAAGGGCGCGCGGACGTTGACGGCCATGGTGCGCTCGTAGTCGTCCAGGCTGGCCTGCGCCAGATCGCCGGCGATGAACACGCCGGCGTTATTGACCAGCACGTCGACCGGCCCCAGCTCATCCAGCGCTCGTTCGGCGGCGCGGCGCAGCTGATCCGCGTCTGCCGCATCCGCCTGGATGGCCAGCGCCCTGCCGCCGCCGGCCTGGATTTCGGCGACCAATTCGCCGGCCTTGCCGGCCGACGATGCGCTGACATAGGTGAAGGCCACGTCCGCGCCGTCAGCCGCCAGCCGCCGGACGATGGCGGCGCCGATGCCGCGGCTGCCGCCGGTCACGAACGCCACTTTGCCCTGGAGATTTCGCATGGAGACACCTTAATTTGTAGTGATTAATACAAATATCATCGCCGCCCCGCCTCGGCGGCGTCAATGATTTTCTTATCGATCAACACAAAATACTGCGCCAGCTTAAAATCGCACGCATGGCAGAACGAGGACGCCCCCGCAACTTCGACCGCGACCAGGCCTTGCGCAAGGCCATGGAGGTCTTCTGGTCGAAAGGATATGAAGGCGCATCGCTGACCGACCTCACGGCGGCGATGGGCATCAACTCGCCCAGTCTCTATGGCGCGTTCGGCTCGAAAGAAGCGCTGTTCCGCGAGGCCGTCGAGCTGTACCGCCAGACCGACGGCGGCGCCGCGCGCCAGGCGCTGCAGAACGCGCCCAGCGCCCGCGACGCCATGCAGGGCATGCTGCTGGCAGCGGCCGAGCGTTTCACCACGCCCGGCCTGCCTCCCGGTTGCATGATCGTGCTGGGCGCGCCGGCGGGCACGGTCAGCCCGCCCGGCATCGGCGAGTTCCTGTGTGAAGGCAGGCGCGAGATGCAGGCCCGCATCCTGGCGCGGCTGAACCAGGGCGCGGCCGGCGGCGAACTGCCTGACGACGCGGACCTGAAAGGACTGGCCGCGTTCTACACCACGGTGCTGCACGGCATGTCCATCCAGGCGCGCGACGGCGCCAGCCGCAAGACGCTGCAGGCCGTGGCGCGGCAGGCCATGTGCTCCTGGGACGCGCAGGCCGGCGTCCCGCCTCCGGACCACGCCCCCGATTGAAGAACGGCGCCATGATCCGCATCGACCTGCGGCGCCTCATCCTCTGGATCAGCCTGCTGTCGATCATGCTGGTGCTGGCGGGCGGCCTGCACGCCAGCTATCTCGTGCAGCGCGACCTGCTGCTGCATAACGCGCAGGAAGACAACCGCGCCTATGCATCCAAGCTGGCCGCGACCACCGAGTATTTCCTGAACGACCTGCGCCGCTATCTGGCGTTCAGCGCCGAGATGCTGGCGGACATGCAGGCGCATCCGGAACTGATGGCCGAGGAAACCCGCCGCCAGGAAACGCAGCTCGGCCATTTCAACTCCAGCTTCATCGTGTCGCCGCAGGGCAAGGTGCTGTCAGCCTCGGCGTCCGTGCCGGACCTGCTGGGCCGGCAGATGCACAGCACGGCCGCGCAGGACGCGATACAGACCCAGCGCCCCACCATCAGCGAACCGTTCCAGGGCCGCAGCGGCCGCTGGCTCATTCTCTACACGCATCCGATCTTCTCGGCCGACAAGCGCTACATCGGCTATATCGCCGGCACGCTGTATCTGCACCAGGACAACGTGCTGGACCGCCTGCTGGGCCAGCACTTCCACCGCGACGACTCGGTCCTGCGCGTCGTGGACCGCAACGGCACGCTGATCTATGACCGCGACCGCAGCATGCTGGGCAAGCCGGCGGCCGAACTGCAGGCGCTGGCGCCCGCGCTGCGCGGCGAGACGGGAGAATTGCGCTTCGTCGACGCTCAGGGCCGCGAGATGCTGGCCGGCTATGCGCCGGTGCCGAGCACGGGCTGGAGCCTCATCGCACAGCGACCGGTGGCGGGCACGCTGCAGCCCCTGAGCGACCTGCTGCTCGCCACCGCCCGCAACACCCTGCCCCTGCTGCTGTTGTCCATCGCGTCGCTCTGGCTGCTGTCCAGGCTGATCGCCAAGCCGCTGGGCGAACTTGCCGGCTTCGCCAAGCGCATGCAGGACCTGGATTCCGCCGACGGCATACGCGGCGTGCGCTCCTGGTACTTCGAGGCGACCCAGCTCAAGCGCGCACTGCTGATGGGCCTGGCGTCCATGCACCACAAGATGCGCGACCTGCGCCGCAAGAGCGCCACCGACACGCTGACCGGCCTGCTCAACCGCCGCGGCCTGGAAGAAGCCATGGCGATGCTGCAGGCCGAGGACACGCCGGTCGCCATCGTGGTCATCGACATCGATCACTTCAAGAACATCAATGACCGCTATGGCCACGCCGCTGGCGACCGGGCGCTACAGAGGCTGGCCAGGCAGATGGCGGACAGCGCCCGCGCCAGCGATACGCTGGCCCGCGCGGGCGGCGAAGAATTCGTGATGCTGCTGCCGGGCGTGCCCATGGCCGCCGCGGTAGCCGCGGCACACCGGCTGCGCCTGAAAATCGCGACCTCGCCCGATCCCGACCTGTCGGCCCATCCGATCACGCTGTCGGCCGGCGTGGCGCACTATCCCACGCACGGCGCCACGCTGGAGGCGGTATACCAGCGCGCGGACCAGGCGCTCTATTACGCCAAGAACCATGGCCGCAACGCCGTGGCCGCCGCCGACGACCTCGTGCGCGGCGGCCTGCGCAGCACCCTGCCCTGAAGACGGACTCCCGCCGCCGCTACTTGCCCTTGCCGGCCGCCGACGCGCCTTTCGCCTGTTTGAGCAGCGCGCCGCAGGAATTGCCCTCGTCGGCGCTGGGACCGATCAAGGCCAGCAGGCCCGCGGCCGGCGTCAGTAGCACGCCCAGCGCCACCATGCCGGCGCCGCGCGCCGCCAGCGGCAAGGCCTTCACGCCCACGTCCGGCTTGCCGAACGTGCCCTGCACGTATAGCGGGGATCGCAGGGAAAAGAGACGGAAGCCCTTGCTGTCTGGCGTGATATCCAGGTTCAGTTTCTCGTTCTTGAAGTCGGCGGTTCCCGTGATGCCGATCAGCGCGTTCTCGGTATCGAACACGAACACGCGCGGCGTCATCGTGCCGCTCTTCATCTGCAGGTCGGCCACGCCGCAATTGATCTTCACCTCGTCGTCGCCGAACAGCTTGGAGACGACGTAGTTGCCCACGTTCAGGCCGGCGATCTCCATCAGGCTGCGGCTGATCACGCCGTCGTTGACCAGCATCTTCACGTCGCCGGTCGCGGAGCCCAGCAGGGCCGCCACGGAATTGCCGGAGCCCGTCAGCGCCAGGTCGCCATGAAGCTCGCCCAGCGTCTTCTGCATGGACGGCGAAGCCGGGAAGAGCTGTTTCAGGCGCAGGCGCCGCGCATGCACCTCGATCCGCCCGGACAGCGGCGCTCCGGAGCCGTCCAGGCGCGCCGTCGCGGCCATGCTGCCGCCCGCCATGCCGAACTTCAATGGATCCAGCGTCAGCACGCCGTCCTGCAGGACCACGTGGACGCTGAGATCGGACAGGGGCAGCTTGCTGTCGTGGATGATGCTGGCCGCTTCCAGCGCCACGTCGGCATCCATGTCGCGCCAACGATCGGTGCGGAATGCCTGCGTCGGCAGGACCTTGCCGCCGGGCGGCCGGGCGGGCGCGCTCTTGTCCTTGTCCTGGGCCGGCGCCGCCTTGCCCGAGGGCACGCCGATCAGCGGCCCCAGGTCGGCCATGCGCAGCAGCTTGGACGAGAGCTTGCCGGTCAGCTTGGGGCGCGGCGCGCCCAGCGCGAAGGATACGTCGCCGTGCAGGTCGCTGTTGCCGACCTTGCCGTTGAAGTCCTTGTAGTCGAACACGGCGCCACCCTGGCGCCGCAGCCGCGCCACCAGATGGCCGTCGGTGGAGTAAGGCGGCGTGTCGGGCAGCGTGACGCCGGTCAGCGGATAGAGCTGCGCCATCGATCCGCCCGACAGCTTGAGCCGCAGGTCCAGCGCGGCCAGGCTGGCCGGATCGCGCAGCGTGCCCACCACCGCCGCGCGCGTGCCGCCCACGCTCAGATCCGCCTGCACCGGGAACGGCTGGCTCGCATCCTGCATGGCCAGCATGCCGCCGACCTTGCCCTCGCCCTTGACCGGCAGGTCCTTGTACTTGCCCGAGACCTTCCAGCCGAACACATAGTCGCGCGGCGCGGGCGCGGACTCGCCGGACGGCGCTCGCGTGGCGGGGCTGGCGGCGACGTCGAGGGATCCGGCGGCGGGCGCGCCATCAGCCGGCGCCTGCGGCGCGAAATCCGCGCCGGCCACGTCGGCGAAAGGAACAGGCTTGCCCAGCGGATCCACCTGCAGCGTCAGATCCGCCTTGAGGATCTCGTCGCGCAAGCCGACCTGGCCCTTGTCGAAACCGATCTCGTTGATGTCCAGCACCCACGGCGACGGCTCGCCGGTGTCGGGCATGGTGAACTGCCAATTGGCCCGGCCATCGGCCAGACGCTCCAGGTCGGCGGCAGGCTCGGTGAGTTGTATGCGCCGGATGACCACGCGCTGGCTCAGCAGCGGCAGCGGCGACAGGCTGAACTCGCCGCGCTTGAGCGTGGCGAAGGCCGGCGCCTTGGCCCAGGGCGCGTTGCCGACGGAGATATCCTGCGCGCTCACGTGCGGCCACGGCACCCAGCCGCGCCATCCACCCTCATCCGGCTCGCGCGCCCAGCGCACGCTCAGGTCGCCGTTGATGGCGAAGGGCCGCCCGATGGCGGCGCTGACGCGCTCGTTGATCATCGGCCTGGCGCGGTTCCAGTCGAACAGCGCCACGACGGCCACCAGGGCCGCGATGGCCACGCCGATCACGGCGAAAACCCCGATCGCTACTTTTCTTGTGCGTGTCATGGTTATTATCCTTGGCGTCGCGACGATGGCAGGCCGTCGCCGCTCCTGTGCCCCGTTCAGTCCCCTATAGGGTAGCCCGACCCGCCGGACGGGTTAAGCTTGCCGGCCCGAGAATGTGTATGGATTTTTCCGGCCTGGCACGCGTCAAGGGCTCGCCGTAACCGGCGCGGCAGCCCGGCCGGCGCCGCCGCGCTTGCTGCGGCGCCTGATTCGGGCAGACGGCGCGTGCCGGAAGGCGCATGGAGCGCGGAGTTACAAAAAGACAGGACTACGCGACCCGGATGGACCCGTTCCGCGAGGAACGGATGGCAGAACTACCTGGAGGCCCGATGCGGCATTCAACCTTGATTTTCGTGGCAGCGGCGTTCGCGCTGCTGACTTTCAGCCGCCTGGCCCTGGCCGCGTGGCAATGGCAGCGCGTGCGCAATGCCGGCGGACTGCTGCCGCTGATGCTGGGCGGCCTGCGCATCGACGCGCACCAGATCGCCGTCATGGCGGCCCTGCCCGCCGTGCTGTCGCCCTGGTTCGGCCATTTTTCGTTCGCCGCCGACGCGGCGGCCGTGTGGTACCTGGCCAGCTTCATCCTGCTGGCCTTCCTGGAAATCGCCTCGCCCGCCTTCATTCTGGAATACGACTCCCGCCCCAACCGCCTGTTCGTCGAATACCTGAAGCATCCGCGCGAGGTCTCCGGCATGCTCTGGCGCGGCTACAAGGCCGCGCTGGTCGGCGGCCTGGCCCTGGTGGCGCTGATCGGCTGGGGCGCGCTGCGCCTGTTCTGGCCGGCCGCGCCCGACGCGCCGCTCAGCTGGTGGCAGATGCCGCTGGCCAGCCTGGCGATCCTGGCCGTGGTGATCCTGTCCATCCGCGGCACGCTGGGCCACCGCCCCATGAACCCGTCCTCGGTGGCCTACAGCTCCGACGGCATGCTCAACACGCTGGCGCTGAACTCGCTCTACAACGTCTTCTATGCTGTCTACAGCATGAAGAACGAGAAATCCGCGTCGGCCGTCTACGGCAACATGGACGAAGCCGAGATGCATGAACGCGTGCTCAGGCAGGCGGGCCTGCCCGTCCCGCCCGCCAACGCCGACTATCCCAGCCTGCACGCGCAACCCGCGACCCGCAAGACGAAGCGTCCGCTCAACGTGGTGATCATCCTGGAGGAAAGCCTGGGTGCCCAGTACAGCGCGGCGCTGGGCGGCGCCAACCTGACGCCCGAACTCGACGCCCTGGCCCGCGAGTCCTGGGCCTTCACCCGCGCCTACGCGACCGGCACCCGCTCGGTGCGCGGGCTGGAAGCGGTCGTCACCGGATTCCTGCCCACGCCGGCGCAAGCCGTGCTGAAGCTGCCGCGCTCGCAGCGCGGTTTCTTCTCGCTGGCCGACCTGCTGGGCCGGCACGGCTATCACTCGCGCTTCATCTACGGCGGCGAATCGCACTTCGACAACATGAAGGGCTTTTTCCTGGGCAATGGTTTCAAGCAGGTCGTGGACCGCGCGGATTTCGTGGATCCGGCCTTCGTCGGCACCTGGGGCGCATCGGACGAAGACATGTTCAACCAGCTGGACCGGCTGCTGCGCGCA
This sequence comes from Achromobacter sp. 1011791174, assembly GCF_059760925.1. NCBI lineage: Bacteria > Pseudomonadati > Pseudomonadota > Betaproteobacteria > Burkholderiales > Alcaligenaceae > Achromobacter > Achromobacter sp. 1011791174. The sequence goes on along the minus strand of NZ_JCBANH010000010.1, from coordinate 17,697 downwards.
GACGGCGACCAGCCCACTTTCACGCTGGCCTTCAGCGTCTCCAACCATTCGCCCTGGGAGTACCCGGCCGGCCGCATCCAGGTCGACGGCAATCCCGCCACCGTGGAGAACACCGTGCGCTATGCCGACTGGGCGCTGGGGCGCTTCTTCGAGCGCGCCAAGGCCTCGCCGTATTGGGAAAACACGGTATTCCTGGTCGCGGCGGACCATGACTCGCGCGTGTTCGGCGCCAGCCTGGTGCCGGTGCGGCACTTCCATATCCCCGCCGTGATCCTGGGCGCCGGCATCGAGCCTCGGCGCGACGAGCGCCTGATCAGCCAGATCGACCTGGCGCCGACCCTGCTGTCGCTGACCGGCGTCGACACCGAGCACCCCATGATCGGCCACGACCTCACCCGCAGCACGCCGGGCCGCGCCATCATGCAGTACGACAACACTTATGGGTACCTGAAGGAAGACCGGCTGCTGGTGATGGCGCCCAGCAAGACGCCGGTGCAATACCGCTACACCGCCCCCGAGGACTACACGCCCGAGGCGCTGGATCCCGAGCTGGCGCGCGAGGCGCTGGCGCACGCGCTGTGGCCGAGCTGGGCCTACCGAGAAGGCCGCTATGCCCTGCCCGGCCAGGCCGGGCCCGCGAACCCGGTCTGATCAGCCGGTCTGCCCCGGACGCGCGAACTCCCGCCGCGCGCGTTCCGAGGCGGCATGGCAATGGCAGCCGGGGTCATGGTCGTTGACCATGCCCACGGACTGCATGAAGGCATAGACCGTGGTCGGCCCCACGAACTTCCAGCCCAGCTTCTTGAGCGCCTTGGAAAGGGCCTGCGACTGCTCGGACACCGACGCGCCGCGATTGGACGGCGCCTTGCGCGGCGCTTCGTAGCGCCACAGGAATGCCGCCAGGGAGCCCTCGCGCTCGATCATTTCCAGCGCCCGGCCCGCGTTGTTGATCACGGCTTCTATCTTGCCCCGGTGGCGCACGATGCCGGCATCGGCCAGCAGCACCTGGATCTCTTTTTCACCGTAGCGGGCCACGCGCGCCGGATCGAAACCGGAAAAGCCGCGGCGAAAGGCCTCGCGCTTGTTCAGGATGGTCCGCCAGCTCAGGCCCGACTGGAAACCCTCCAGGCTCAGCTGTTCGAACAGGGCGCGGTCGTCGGCCACGGGACGGCCCCATTCCAGGTCGTGATAGGCCGTGTAATCGGCGGAGCCGTCGAGCCAGCCGCAGCGGGCCAGCCCATCGGGAAAATCGGTCTTGAGGCTCATTGGTGGCGCTCCCGGCGCATTCGCAGAACGAGATGCTAACCCAGGCAGGCGCCCGTCCCCGCGCGCAGCGCCGCATTTGTCCCATGGCCGCCCGGGTCCGCAGGCGCGCTTTCGCCGGCATCGCCCGGTGACAAAAAAATCGTGGATCGCGCGACGGAAATCCCGCTACTATCCATTTCCCTGATCCCGCGCGGGCGATCCCGCGCCTCCCGGATCGACCCGCCGGGCTTGCGCGACGCAAGCCCGTTTTGCGTCCACGCCGGGACCGGACAGGCTTACGGACTTTCCGCCATGTCCTTGCTAGAAACCTCGCCCATCACTTTCGTTTCGCCCGCCGTCCTGGCCGGCGACGACCCCGCCGCCAATCCCTGCCTGGACTGTGGCGCGTGCTGTTCGCACTTCCGGGTCTCGTTCTATTGCGGCGAGCTGGCGGGCGAGAACGGCGGCCAGGTGCCCGTGGAACTGGTCACCCAGCTCAGCCCGCTGCGCGCCTGCATGAAAGGCACGGAAATGGGCGGCGGGCGCTGCATCTCGCTGCGCGGGGAACTGGGCAAGCCGGGCATCCACTGCGCCATCTACGAAAACCGCCCCACGCCCTGCCGCGAGTTCGATATCTGGCTGCCGGACGGCACGCCCAACCCGGATTGCCAGCGCCTGCGCCTGGCCCTGGGCCTGCCGGCGGTGCCGCCGCGCCCCGACGCGGAAAACGATCCGCTTGGCCCGCAGCCGCAGCATCCCGACCAGCCCGCCGCCGCCTGAGCCACAGCGCTACGACTTGCCGGCCGGCGCGCCGTCGAGCTGCCAGGCGCTGCGCGTCGACGCGAGGATCTTGCACAGGATGGCCGGAAAGGCAGGCACGCCGACAGGCGGACGAACGCCGGCATGCGCGGCGGGCACGGCGCGCGCGATGACGCCGCCGCTGCCAGCCCTGGAAAGAATCTGGATCGTCTGAACAGACATGAGTACACCCCTGAAGCATCGCGGGCGGACGGCCAGACCTGCCTGTCCTACCCTGACGCCATCGTAGACAGCGGGCATTTCAGAAGATCGGCGATTCTGTCGAAAAAGGGTAAAGAACGGTAAATGCGGACGCCGGCAACGCCCCCGGAACGCGCTCGGCCGGCGAGCTAGTCGCGGCCAGCCACGTAACGCGACGGCGTGACGCCGAACGCCGCCCGAAAGCTGCCGATGAAGGCACTGGTGCTCTCGTAGCCCACGGCCAGCGCAGCCTCGGTGACGGATCCGCCACGGCCCAGCATCTCCAGCGCGCGCAGCAGGCGCGCCCGCTGCCGCCACTGGCCGAGCGTCACGCCGGTTTCCTGGCGGAAGCGGCGCATCAGCGTGCGCGACGACATGTTCAGGCGCTGCGCCCAGTCATCGATGCCGGAAGGATCGTCCGGCGTGCTCAGGAGCGTGTTGGCCAGATCCTGCAGGCGCGGGTCCTCGGGCATGGGCAAGGGCATGGGATCGTGCTCGCGCAGGCGGACCTCCTCGAGCAGCACCTCGAACAACTGCGCCAGATACGCTTCCGACAGCATGCCGGGCGGACCGCTGGCGATGCGCTCGACCACGGCCTCGATCAGCCGCGACGACGGCCAGGACCGGCAGACAGAGGGCAACTGCGCGCAGGCGTCGGGCCGCACGAACAGGAAAGAACCATGGGCATCGCCGAACCAGCGCGCGCCGTGCATCACGCCCGGCGGAATCCAGCCCAGGCTGCCCGGCATCACCGTCCAGACCTCATTGCCCGCCTGGACCAGCACCAGGCCCTCGTGCACCAGCGCCAGCATGCCCTCGTCGTGACGGTGTTGCGGCACGTATATGCCCTTGGTCTCGCGCCGGCCGCGCACGCTGTGCGGGGTCAGCAGGAGATTGCCGGAAAAAAGCGCGGATTCCTCGCGGTACATGATCGTAAAAACGTGGGCTGGGACATGAAGCCCCGGTCTGCGGATGATATGCAAATGTACATCATTCTCATTTTCTCGGCATTCCACGCAAGCCGTCATGTGCCCACGCCCGGATGGCGCCTGGCGAGCACGGCCCAGGGCCTTGCGCATGCGCAGACATCGCGTGGTCCATCCGCTGCGACATGCTTGACCTGAAGTTCGCTTGAGGTCCGATACTGTCCCCCGATTCACGCGCCACCCCTCCGCATACGCTCGCAATCGAGATTGGCAGGTTTGCGCTACTGATTGACGGGATCCCGTTAGCGGGAAATTTTGAAAATAGACATCATTCTCATCAGGCCGGCCCTACCCTGACTGGAGAACCCACATGGACCACACCCGATTGCGCGATGCAGGCATCAAGGCCACCTATCCGCGCCTGAAGATCCTGGACATCTTCCATCAACACGCGGGCGAGCACATGAGCGCGGCGGACCTCTACCGCAGCCTGATCGCCGACCGCAGCAACATCGGCCTGGCCACGGTGTACCGGGTGATCACGCAACTCGAGGAAGCCGGGCTGCTCAAGCGCACGCAGCTCGACGCGCACACCACCGTGTACGAAATAAACGACAAGGGGCACCACGACCACATGGTCTGCACGCATTGCGGCCGGATCCTGGAATCCAGCGATCCCTCGATGTCGCGGCTGGTCGGAGACATCGCCAGGCGCAGCGGCTTCGCGCTGGAGTCCTACAGCCTGGTGCTCTACGGCGGTTGCGGATGCCGCAAGGGCGCCGCCGCCCACCTTCACGGAGAATTCGAATGAACCGAGATCAGTTTTTCTTTCACGACCTGTCCCACTTCCCCATCGTGACCGCCAAGCACGGCGGCGCCCCGGATGGCTATTCCGCCAGCTGGATACGCGAAATGGAGATGCTGGTGAACAACCCCCAGCCTTTCGTCTTGGTGGTGCCCGACATGCGGCAGGAAGCCGGACACGAAGACCGCAAGGCGATGGTGGAATGGCAGACGACGAACATGCCGCGACTGCGCGCGCGCTGCCGCGCTTTCATCGCGGTGGAGCGGGACGCCGAGGCGCTGGAGAAGATCCGCAAGCGCGCCGAGAAGATGGCGCGAGCCTTCGACATGCCGTTCCTGGCGGTCGCCAGTGCCACCGAAGCCATGCAGTGCGCGCGCGAAGTGCTGGGCCAGGCCGGCCCGGGCGGCTTCAACCTGAGCTGAAGCGTCCGGCTCAACCCACCCCCCTGGCCGGGCCACAGGCCCGGCATTTGCAACGCGTCCTTCGGGGCGCGTTTTTTTGCCCGTCTCGCGCGTGCGACCCGCACAATCGCCCGGGAATTGCCAAAACCTGGCAAAGCCGCGCTGGGGCACAGGAGCAAGTCATCCTCGTCTTCCCGGCCTTAAGAGTCGGCGGCCCGCGCCGTTGTTGGTAAGTGCCCTGGCCGCAGGGCACTTACCAACAACCCATTTCACGAGCCGTTCAACGCATGAGCCGCGCCCTCGCCTGTGCCTTCTGCCTATCGACGCTTGCGCAAGGCGCTCCGCTGCTGGAGAAAAACGGTACCGCGATCTGCAGGACCTGCGCCGAAGGCTTCTTTTCCCAGTTCGCCGAACACGCCTGGACCATGGCCGCCACGCTGGAAGAACAGCTGGACGTACTGCTGGCCGAGAGCCAGCGCGCGCTCGAGCACAGCGCCGCACTGTCCGAACGCGCGCGCAGCTGCGGGCTGAGCCTGCATGACCTGACGGCGGCGATGCGGCCTCGGCTGTTGTCCTGAAGCGCTTGACCTGGCTCCGCCATGCCGGGGGTTGTTACCTCGAATTTGCCCCTGGATTTGCCCCCGACCAGCGCGCTCCAAAAAGAAAACGCCGCTCTCAAAGAGAGCGGCGTCATCGTCAACCTCACCAGCGCATCGCCCAGGAACAGAGCCCGGCATACGCTGAAATTCGGGGTGGTGGGGGGTGGTGGGTTGTGCGAGACTCGAACTCGCGACCAACGGATTAAAAGTCCGCTGCTCTACCGACTGAGCTAACAACCCGACCGAAGCCAGAAATTATGGCTGATTTGCCCGATCTTGTCAAAGAATCCTGCGACCGTAAGATCAGCGCAACATGCCTGGCCAGCGCCAGGATGCACTCTCTCGCCCAGTCATGAAAAACGCCCCCAGGACCAGGCTTGCCGCCTGTGCCTTGGGGGCGCAGTCGAATCGGCGGCTAGGCAATCCCGGCCGCGAGACCCGTTCTGGACTTACCAGGCCGCCACCACGGCGCCCTTGTACTTGGTCTCGATGAACTGCTTGACCGCGGCGCTGTGATAGACCGACACCAGCTTGGCAAACTCCGGACGGTCCTTGTCCTTCTCGCGCACCACCAGCACGTTGGCGTAAGGTGAGTCCGGCGACTCCTGGGCGATCGCGTCCTTGGCCGGGTTCAGGCCGGCTTCGAGCGCGAAGTTGGTGTTGACAGCCGAGGCGTCGGTGTCGTCCAGCGAGCGCGGCAGCTGGGCGGCGTCCAGTTCGATGAAGCGCAGCTTCCTGGGATTCTCGATCACGTCGATCGGCGTCGCCTTCAGGCCGGCTTCCGGACGCAGCTTGATCAGGCCGTTGGCCTGCAGCAGCAGGAGCGCGCGGCCGCCATTGGTCGGATCGTTGGGCAGGCCGATGCGCGCGCCTTCCTTCAGCTCGGACAGCGACTTGATCTTCTTGCTGTAGATGCCGATCGGGAAGATCACGGTCTTGGCGATGCTGACCAGCTTGTAGCCCCGGTCGGCATTGGCGTTGTCCAGGTAAGGCTGGTGCTGGTAGCTGTTCAGGTCCAGGTCGCCCGAGGACAGCGCCACGTTGGGCTGCACGTAGTCGGAGAACTCGATGATCTGGATGTTCAGGCCCTGCTTGGCGGCTTCCTGCTTCACCACTTCGAAGATCTGCGCATGCGGGCCGGCGGTCACGCCGACTTTCAGCGGCTTGTCCTGCGCCAGCGCGGGCTGGGCAAACACGGCGGCGCCCAGGGCGAACGCGGCCAACGACTTCAAAACCTTGATGCTCATGTTGCGAATATCCCGAATGTCGGAAGTAGGAAAGAATGGGCTCAGCGGTGCGAGAGCCGGCGCACGAGACGGTCGCCGAAGCTCTGGATGGCCTGCACCAGCACGATCAGCACCACCACCACCGCCGCCATGACCTCGGTCTGGAAACGCTGGTAGCCGTAGCGGATAGCCAGGTCGCCCAGGCCACCGCCGCCGATCGCGCCCGCCATGGCGGAATAGCCGATCAGGCTGACGATGGTGACGATGGTGGCGGCGATCAGGCCGGGCAGCGCCTCGGGCAGCAGCACCTTGACGATGATCTGCATGGGCGAGGCGCCCATGGCGCGCGCCGCCGTGACCAGGCCCGGATCGACTTCGCGCATGGCGTTCTCGGCGATGCGGGCCATGAAGGGAATGGCCGCGACCGACAGCGGCACGATGGCGGCGGTGGTGCCGATCGAGGTCTGCGCCACCAGCCGCGTGAACGGAATGATGGCGACCATCAGGATCACGAAGGGCACCGAGCGCGTGGCGTTGATGATGGCGCCCAGCACGTGGTTGACCGGCTGGTTTTCCAGCATGGCGCCACGCGCCGTGACGGTCAGCGTCACGCCGAGCGGGATGCCGATCAACACCGCGATGGCGCTGGCCACGCCCACCATCAGCAGGGTGTCAAGCAGCGACGTAATAAGCAGGTCGATCAGTTGCGGGCTCATGAGCAATTTCTTCAACGGTAATGTCACGGGCGGCCAGCGCCGCGACGGCGTCCTTGACCGCGGCGGGCGCGCCCTGGACCAGCACGAACATCGTGCCCACGGCCACGCCCTGGATATCTTCTACACGGGCCTGCACCAATCCCACGTCCAGCGAGAACTGGCGGGACAGATCGGACAGGAAGGCGCCCGAGGCGTCGTTGCCGGTCAGCGACAGGCGCAGCAGGCGCACGGCCTGGCCAGGCTGGGCGGCGGCCAGTGTCTCGATGCGCTGCTTGGCGGCGGCCAGCGTAGCGTCGGTCAGATCGGACGCGGTGGCCGCCGACACCATGGCGCGGGTGACTTCGTGGCGCGGCTGCGCGAACACTTCGCGCGTGCTGCCCATCTCCACCACTTCGCCTTGCGACAGCACGGCCACGCGGTCGCAGACCTCGCGCACCACTTCCATCTGGTGCGTGATCATGACCACGGTCACGCCGGTCTTGCGATTGATGTCGCGCAGCAAGGCCAGGATGTTGTGCGTGGTTTCGGGATCCAGCGCCGAGGTGGCCTCGTCGCTGAGCAGCACGTCCGGGTCATTGGCCAGCGCGCGCGCGATGCCCACGCGCTGCTTCTGGCCGCCGCTGATCTGGCTGGGATAGCGGTCGCGCAGGTGCTCCAGGCCGACCAGGGCCAGCAGGCGCTCCACGCGCGCCGGGATCTCGCTCTTGGGCACGCCGGCGATTTCCAGCGGCAGCGCGACGTTGCCGTACACAGTACGGCGCGACAGCAGGTTGAACCCCTGGAACACCATGCCGATGCGACGGCGCTGCGCGCGCAGCTGCGCTTCGCCCAGGCCGGTCAACGGCTGGCCGCCGATGGCGATCGAGCCCTCATTCGGCCGCTCCAGCAAATTGATGCACTGGACCAGCGTGCTCTTGCCAGCGCCGCTGGGACCAATGATGCCGAAGACCTCGCCCTGCTCGATGTGCAGGTTGATGCCGCGCAGGGCCTGGAACAGGCCATGCGGCGTGGCGTAGGTCTTGGAAAGGTTCTCGATGTGAATCATGGCAGGCGATTCTGTATCTTTTCTCTTCTAAAGAGAACGACCGTATTTTTCATTTTTTATAACTACAAGAAATATAGAATTTGCCAGCAGCGCTAGCAAACATGAGCGCGACGTCCGCGCATCAAGGGCAAAGGGCAGTCGGGAAGGAAAGCCTTCCTGACTGCCCTTGTTCAGCGCGGCTTGCGTTGCGCGGAAAACCGGGGGCGCCGACCTGTCCGGCCGCAGCCCCTGTCGCTCAGCGCGCCCGCGAGATACGGACCTCGGCGCCGCGGCGCTTGACCTCCAGCCCCTCGGACGGCGAGATGCGCAAGCCTTCCAGGCCCTTGATGTAGCTCGAGCCCTGCATCTGCATGACACGGATCTTGTTGCGCATGACAACGGGGTTGTGCACCGGCATGCCGAACATCCAGACCTCGTCCAGGATGCGGGCCGAGTTGAACTCGCCCGTATGCTGGGCGGCGGGGCCGAGACAGAGCATGTGGCCTTCGCGGCCGAACACCGGGAACTGGCCCAGTTCGCACTCCAGCGTCCAGGTGGTGCCGCCTTCGTAGCGATGGCCCGTGTTCAGGTCCCACCAGGCGTCGCCCTTGGGCAGGTACACCCGCACGCTCTTGCCGGGCTCGGTGATCGGCGCCACCAGCAGGGCCGGGCCCAGCAGGTATTGCAGATCCCAATCGTGGGCATGCTCGTCGTTGGGGAAGGACAGCGCCATCGAGCGCTGCACCGGCAGGCCCGTGCGCGCGGAATCCTCGATCGCGCCCAGCACATAGGGCACCAGGCGATAACGCCACTGCATCCAGGTGCGGACATGCGCCAGGACCTCGTCGCCGAAATCCCAGGGCATCAGGCCGTTCACGCCCTGGAACGAGAAGTTCGCGGAGAACACACCCATGGCCAGCCAGCGCAGGTACAGCTCGGGCGTCATGCCCGCCAGATCGCGCGAGGCCGAACCGATGCCGTGCACCTGCACGGGCACGCCGCTGGCGCCGATCGACAAGGCGGTGCGCAACGTGTGGCGCAGGCCGTCCCAGCTGTTTTCAGCCTGCGGGCCCGTCTGCCAGGGCAGGCGCTGCGCCGCGGGGAACAGATCGGAACTGGGCACCACGCCCTCGGGCGGCACCTTCAGGCCGGCCACGGCATCGAACAGCGCGCGCCGCACCAGCAGGGGATACATGCTGCGCAGCGCCGCGCCGGTCTCGCCGTTGCGCGCATTCACGCCGTCGGGAATGGCGATCTGCGCGTCGCAGGCGGGCGCGTCGAGCCCGTCCTCGATCAGCTGGCGATGACGTTCGACCCAGAGGTTATAGATGTCGCGGTAGGTCAGGTCCAGCAGGCCGTAAGGCTGGCCGGACGTCGCGGGAATACCGTCGAACACCTGCGCCGAGCCGTCGTCCTTCGACAGCAGCCAGCCCCGGTCTTCCAGTTCCTCGAACAGCGGGCTGCTCTTGAGCACGCCCGGAAAGCCGGAGGCCGCCACATGCACGTTGTGCTTGTGGAACAGGGCCAGCATCTGCTTGGCATCCGGGAAGCGCTGGGCGTCCCATTCGAACACGGTCTTGTCGGACAGGAAGCCCCAGGCCGCCGGCTGGGCCAGCGTCACGGCGTCGACCGGAATCTGGTTCTCGCGCATGCGCGCCAGCAAGGCCACCGTCTGCGTGGGCATCTCGCCGCTGGCCTGCTGCAGCCAGGCGCCCATCGCCCAGAGCACGGGCTGGCCGGCGCGGCCGGTCAGCGCGGTGTACTGGTTCAGGATCTCGCCCGGCTCGCCGGCGAACAGGAACAGGTCCAGCACGGCGTCGTCGACGGTCAGCACATAGGCCGACTCCGCCGGCGCGGCGCCCACCGCGTGCTCGACGCGGCGCATGGTGTTCACATAGACGCCCCAGCCTTGCGGGCTCCAGGCCAGGGGCAGCGCGCGGTGCTCGGGATCGTCGGACACGACGGATTCTTCGCGCCGGTTCAGGTCGCCCGGGGTTTCGCCCAGGCCGTAGACGCGCTCGTTGGCGCCCAGCGTGAAACCGGCGGTCCAGGCGGCCGCCTCGGTGTCATCCAGCGCATTGTGGCCGAATGCGGGCGTATGCGCGGACACCTCGGACTCGAAGACCTTGGTCTCGCCGCGGTACAGCGCCACGCGCACCGGATTGGAGCGGACCTCGAGTGTCACGTCTCCTTGCGCGATACGCCAGCCGTCGCCGTCGTCGCGCGGACTGATCGTGGACTCGCCCACGGCCTCCTGGCGCGCGAGCAGCATTTCCGCGACGGCGCGCGCACGCGCGCCCGGCTTGTCATCATTGAGCAGACTCGCCTCGCCGAAGCGCAGGCGGAAAACCCCAGGCGCATGCGCCTCGACTACCAGATGCAACCCATCGCCCGCGTCGAAATCGATGCGACTGGGGCGAGACGTCAACAGCTCGATGGTATCGAGCTGGGTAGTATGGGCAAAGTCGAACTTGGGCGGCACAGAGCATCCCCCGGCTTAAGCCAAAAACCATCAAAAGTCGTTATTTTGACGGATTTGGGCTTTGAAATAAACTCGGTCCCTCTTTTGGGCGACCAATTCATACAAAAAAAGGGCCGTAAAAGCCTGACATCGGTCCCCGGCCCGGCACGTCCGGGCACCTCGCAAACGCTGCCACGCCCTATGAAACCGGGCCCATCTTGCGGCAAATCCACGCAATTTCCGTGACTGGCCGTCAATAACGGCCTGTCACAATAGGAATTACCCCTCTTTTGCATCGCCCTTCATCGAGGCGTCACCAATCCGGCCAGATCCCGCTCCAGCGGCGAAGGTTCGCCCATCAGGCGGGCGCCGATCAGGTCTCCCATGAGCGCGGACCAGGACAGGCCGCGCGAGGCATAGCCCGCGGCCATCCATAGCCCCGGGGCATGGGCCAACTCCCCCACGGCGGGCAGGCGGCCGGGCAGAACTGCCCGCCACCCCGCCCAACCGGGCAGGCTGCCGGGCGTCAGCGCATTCCAGGCCGGACCGACGGTGCCCAGCAAGCCTGCGGCCTTGCCCAACGTGACCTGCTGCCCCTCAGCGCTGATCAGCGCCTGTTCCGCGCCATGGACATAGGTGCTGCCGGCCACGCAGCCCTCGCCGGTATCGGGCAACAGATAGCCTTCGCCGCCAATGATGCAACGCGGTCCGCCGTCCAGCGCCGCGGCGGGCAGCAGCGTGACCTCGCCGGCCAGCGCGTGCATCTGCGCCACGCGCGGCAGCCAGGGCTCCAGCAGTCCGCTGGCGTCCAACACGCCGCGGGCGCCGGCCGCGTTGGCCAGGATCATCGTGTCCGCGCGCGCCAGTTCCCGGCCCGCCGCGTCCAGCGCCTGCCATTGCCCGTCATCCTGATGAACGCGCGCGACCTGCGCCGGCAGCACCGTCACGCCGGGCAAGGCCAGCAGGGTTTCGATCAGGCGGCCCGGCTGCATCAGCATGCCCTGCGCGAAATACGCGCCGCCGCGCGCCACCGGCATGCCGGCCAGCGCGCCGGCTTCATCGCGATCAACCTGCCGCACCCACTCGGCGGGAAACGCCAACATTTCCAAGGTGCCCGCCAGCGCCGCCGCGCGCCCTTCGTCGCGCTCCAATTGCACCGTGCCGCAGACGCGCGGCGCGGCGCCCTCGGGCAAGTCGCGCCAACGCGCCAGCGCCCGCGCGCTGCCCGCGCGCGACAGCCGGGCGCGCGCATTGTCGTCACGCGCCACCACCGGCGTCAGCGCCGCCGCCACGTGACCGGCATGCGCCCCCACGCCACCGGCACGAGCGGCGTCCAGCACGGTCACGCGCCAACCGCGTAGCGCCAACCCCTGCGCGATGCCGGCGCCGGCCAGGCCCGCGCCCACCACGACGGCGTGGCCACGCGGCCGGATGCGGGCGCGCGCCTGCGCGGCCCGCGCGCCCTCTGCCCTGGCGGTGGCGACCGTCATGTGCCACTTGCCGCCATAGCCGGTTTCACGGCGCGCGTCGAAACCGGATTCGGACAATGCCCGACGCAGCTCGCCGGTGCAGGCCCAGGTAGCCAGGGTCGCGCCGGGCGCTGCCATGGCGGCCAGTTCGCGCAGCAGCGCCGGTTCCCACATGCGCGGGTTGCGCCCGGGCGCAAAACCATCCAGGAAATACGCATCCACGCAGGCGTCCAAACGCGGCGCCACCGTTTGCGCCTCGCCAAAGGCCAAGGTCAGCGTGACGGCCCCGCCGTCGAATTCGAGCCGGTGCAAGCCAGGCAGCGGCAGCGGCCATTGAGCCGCCAGCTCGCGCGCCAGGCCGGCCAGCGGCCCGGGCGCGTGGCGCGCCAACAGCGCAGCCAGATCCGTCGGAGCGAAGGGATGGCCTTCGACCGCCAGCACGTGCAGCGCAGCGCTGCGCGCCGGGTCGTCGCGCCATGCCCGCCACAGCGCCAGGAAATTCAGGCCCAGCCCGAACCCGGTCTCGCAGACCGTGAAGGCATCCCTGCCGCGCCAGCGTTCCGGCAGGCCATTGCCCCGCAGGAATACATGCTCGGCCTGGCCCAGCGCCCCCGCCGGCGAATGGTAGACGTCGCCATAGGCCGGACTGTAGAGCCGGCCTTCGGCATCGAGGGCAACCGTCGCCGGCGCCAGGGGAACATAAGACGAAGACATGAGGGACCAGGATTCAAGCAGATTCGGGAATGACGCGAATTATCGGACGACGCGACGGCCCAGCGCGGCCCGGCCACGCGACGCCGACGTTGGATGCGCGCCACGCGCGGCGCGGTTTTGGGGCCGGACGCAACAAGGCTGACGCATGCGGGGCGTAAACTGGCCGCATGGATACCTACGATCAGCCCCGCTCGATGGGTTCGCCCATAGACCTGTGCGCCACGATCGACGCGGCGGTCACCGCCGCGCACGCCGGCGCCGCCATCCTGCAATCCTACGCGCATCACCGCGCCGATCTCGTGATCGATCGCAAGGCGCGCAACGATCTGGTGTCACAGGCGGACCGCGAAGCCGAAGCCGCCATTATCCAGGAGCTGCGTACGCGCACGCCGCAATTCGGCATCGTGGCCGAGGAAACCGGCGGACAGGCCCAAGGCAGCGCCACCTGGTACATCGACCCGCTGGATGGCACCACCAATTTCCTGCATGACATCCCCCACTACGCGGTTTCCATCGCATTGATCGCGCACGCCGGCACATCGGTGTCTGCCGGCCAGCCGCTGAGCGAGGACACGCCGGTGGTTGGCGTGGTCTACGACCCCTGCCGCGAAGAGCTGTTCACCGCCGTCTACGGCCTGGGTGCATGGCTCAACGGCCGGCGCATCTCGTGCTCGCGCACGCAGACGCTGGATGACGCGGTGCTGGCCACCGGCTTCCCTTTCCGCGACTTTTCCTTCGCCGGGCAATACATGCCCATGCTGCATGACGCCATCAATCGCGCGCGCGGCGTGCGCCGCATGGGCGCGGCCGCGCTGGACCTGGCCTGGACGGCCTGCGGCCGCTATGACGGCTACTGGGAAATGGGGCTGGCGCCCTGGGATGTGGCCGCCGGCACGCTGCTGGTGCGCGAATCCGGCGGCATGTGCTCAGACATGCACAAGCGCGACTCCTGGCCGATCGGCGGCCGGGTCGTGGCGGGCAACGCCGCCATCGGCCAGGCCCTGCACGAAATGATCGCCCCGCACCTGGACAAGCAAGACTGAACCCGCGCCCGGCTCAGGCCGCGGGCCTGGCCGCCGCCTCGACGTCGGGCCGCAGCTCGCGGCGCAGGATCTTGCCCACGTTGCTCTTGGGCAGCTCATCGCGGAACTCCACGTAGCGCGGCCGCTTGTAGCCCGTGAGCTTGTCCTTGCACCACTGCTGCACCTGCTCCTCGGTCAGCGTTGGATCTTTCTTCACGACGAAGACCTTCACGGCCTCGCCCGAATGTTCGTCCGGCACGCCGATGGCAGCACACTCGAGCACGCCCGGATGCTGGGCCACGGCAGCCTCGACTTCATTCGGATAGACCTTGAAACCGGACACCGCGATCATGTCCTTCTTGCGATCGACGATGCGCGTGTAGCCCTGCTCGTCCATGATGCCGATGTCGCCGGTCCGGAAGTAGCCGTCGGCCGTCATGGACTGGCGCGTCTCTTCCGGCTTGCGCCAGTAGCCCAGCATGACCTGCGGCCCGCGGATGCCGACCTCGCCGCGCTCGCCCAGCGGCACCTCGTTGCCCGCGTCGTCCAGGATGGCCACGTCGGTGGACGGCAGCGGCAGGCCGATGGACCCGGAATAGGCGGTGGCGTCGGTGGGATTCACCGTGGCCACCGGCGAGGTCTCGGACAGGCCGTAGCCTTCGATCAGGGGCCGTCCGGTGATCTTCAGCCAGCGCTCGGCCACCGCCTGCTGCACCGCCATGCCGCCGCCCAGCGTCAGCCGCAGCACGGAAAAGTCCAGCTTGGCGAAGTCCTCGTTGTGCGCCAGCGCGTTAAACAGCGTATTGACGCCGGGGAACAGATTGATGGGCACCTTGCGCCAGGCATTGATCAGCGAAGGCTGGTCGCGCGGATTGATGATGAGCACGTTGCGCATGCCCGCATGCAGGCCGTAAAGACCGCAAACCGTCATCGCGAACACGTGATACAGCGGCAGCGCGCTCAGGATGGTGAGCTGGCGGTCCGCCAGGTCGTGGATCACGGGCTGGGCCACGGCCTCGGTCTGCAGCACATTGGCGGTCAGGTTGCGATGCGACAGCATGGCGCCCTTGGGCACGCCGGTGGTGCCGCCGGTGTATTGCAACACGGCCACGTCGTCCATCGACAGCGCCGGAGGCGTGAACGGCCGCCGCGCGCCGTCGGCCAGGACCGCCGGCAGCATGCGCGCGCCGTCGATCTGCCAAGCCGGCACGATCTTCTTGATATAGCGCGCCACGAAGTTGACCAGCGGCGCCTTGAGTCCGCCCAGCAGGTCGCCGGGACCGGTCACGACGATGTGCTTGAGCTCGCCGCGAGCGCGCACGTTCTGCAGCGTGCGCGCGAAGTTCTCCAGGATCACGATGACCGAGGCGCCGCTGTCCAGCAGCTGGCGCTGCAGCTCTTCGGCCGTGTACAGCGGATTGACGTTGACGACGATATGGCCGGCCCGCAGCGCGCCCAGCATGCTCACCAGGTAGGCCGGCACGTTGGGCATCATCAGCGCGACGCGCGACCCCTTGGGCAGGTTCAACGACTGCAGCCACGCGGCGAAGGCGCGGGCATGCGCGTCGAGCTGGGCGTAGCTGATGTCGGTGCCCATCGCCGTGCAGGCGGTTCGGGCCGCATGGCGCTGGCAGGCCCTGTCCAGCAAATCGACCAGCGAGGCATAGCCCTCGGTGGAAATCTCTTGGGGAACACCTTGCGGATAGTGCGCGAGCCACGGACGAGCCATAGTGTTTGCCTCCATTAATTCGATTTTCGAATGATGATACCCTTGTTGAGTTCCCTTTCGTCCCCCGAATTTTCCCCATGAAACTGCTCGAACCCATCGTCGCCTGGCACAACGATATCGCCGGCATCCGGCGCGACATCCACGCGCATCCCGAACTGGCTTTTGAAGAGTTCCGCACCGCCGACGTCGTCGCGGCCAAGCTTGAGGAATGGGGCATCGAGATCGATCGCGGCCTGGGCGGCACCGGCGTGGTCGGCATCATCCGCGGCAAGCTCCCCGGCGAGCGCGCGGTCGGCCTGCGCGCCGACATGGACGCGCTGCCCATGCAGGAAGCGAACACCTTCGCCCACGCCAGCCAGCACGAAGGCAAGATGCACGCCTGCGGCCACGACGGCCACACGGCCATGCTGCTGGCCGCGGCCCGCTACCTGTCGCAGCACCGCGATTTCGCCGGCACGGTCTACGTGATCTTCCAGCCGGCCGAGGAAGGCGGCGGCGGCGCCAAGCGCATGATCGACGACGGGCTGTTCACGCGCTTCCCGATGGAAGCCGTGTTCGGCATGCACAACTGGCCCGGCATGCCGCCCGGCAAGTTCGGCCTGACGCCCGGCCCCATCATGGCGTCCAGCAACGAGTTCTCGATCGTCATCAAGGGCAAGGGCACGCACGCCGGCATGCCCAACCTGGGCATCGACCCGGTCATGGCGGCGGTGCAGATGGCGCAATCGCTGCAGACCATCATCACGCGCAACCGCAACCCGCTCGACGCCGCGGTGCTGAGCATCACCCAGATTCACGCCGGCAGCGCCGACAATGTGGTGCCCAACCACGCCGAGCTGCGCGGCACGGTGCGCACCTTCACGCTGGACGTGCTGGATCTGATCGAACGCCGTATGGAAGAGATCGCCCGCCACACCTGCGCGGCGATGGACTGCGAAGTGGAATTCAAGTTCCAGCGCAACTACCCGCCCACCATCAACCATCCCGACGAAGCCGCCTTCTGCGCCGAGGTGCTGCGCGGCATCGTCGGCGAGGACATGGTCGACGACCACGTCCAGCCCACCATGGGCGCCGAGGACTTCGCCTTCATGCTGCAGGAACTGCCCGGCTGCTACGTCTGGATCGGCAACGGCATGGGCGAGCATCGCGCCCACGGCCACGGACTGGGGCCGTGCATGCTGCACAACGGCAGCTACGACTTCAACGACGAACTGCTGCCGCTGGGCGGCACCTATTGGGTCCAGCTGGCGCTGCAGCGCCTGGCCAAGCCGCAGGCCTGAAATCAGGTCCGTCAGGCGGCCCGGCTGGGACCGGGCCCCTGATGCCGCGCGCGGCGGGCTAGCCGCCGTCCGCCGGCCGGATCGCCATGCACATCGCCAGGAAGCGCCCGGCGGCACGTGCCGCGGCATCCGCGTGCGGCACCAGGATGCTCAGCGTGCGGGTCAACGGCCGGGGCAGCAGCCGCAACGCGGCCAGCGCGCCGTCCTCGTGCCGCATCGACATCACCGACACGAAGCCCACGCCCAATCCGGCGCGCACCGCCTGCTTCACCCCTTCCACGCCCGCCAGTTCCAACCCCACCGACGGCGTAAGGCCGGCATCGGCGAAAGCGCGCTCGACCAGCCGCCGCACCCCCGAACCCGGTTCGCGCATGACCAGCGGCGACGCGGCCAGGTCGCGCAGGGTCACGGCGCCCTTGCCCGACAACGCATGGTCGGCGCGCACGATCGCCACCACTTCATCCTGGCGCCAGGCATGCACGGCCGTGTCTGCCGGCAGTCCGGCGGGCACGTCGCCCTCGATGAAAGCCAGGTCCAGAACGGGCAGCCGCTCGACGATTTCGCGCGTGTTGCCATCCGACAAGTGCAGGCTCACGGCCGGAAACGCCTGCCGGAATTCGGCCACCAGTCGCGGCAGCAGGTAGCTGGCCGGCGTGGTGCTGGCGCCCAGGCGCAGCACGCCCGTCTCCAGCCCGCGCCAGGATTCGCGCACGGCCTGCGCCTGCCGGTACACCTGGCGCAATTGGCGGGCCTGCTCGGCCAGTCGCTCGCCGGCCTCGGTCAGCGCGATGCCATGGCCGCTGCGGCGATATAGCGGCTCGCCGAACCACTCCTGCAGCATGCGCAACTGGCCCGACACCGCCGGCTGCGACAGGTGCAGCGTCTGCGCCGCGCGACTGATGTTGCCGGTGTCGGCCACACAGGCGAAGGTGAGCAGCTGGTCTGGGGTCATAAGGGCATGGCCGCTTAAATATCAGAATTTCCGATATTAAATATTCAAAATAAAGATTTTTCAAATAATAGTGGCAAATCTAATATTCCACCCAGTTATTTAGATATTCCAGAAGGCCCGCCATGAGCG